>JBILLP010000260.1:0-5468 GCA_044376025.1 Bradymonadia bacterium | reverse complement strand
GTTTTGGAACATCACCCTCATAAGGGGGGCCGCCAAACTGTTGAAAGCTCGGCAACCACGCGAAGCAGAAGCTGTTTTTTGCCACCTTGCCACGGGGAATCCACACCCGTTTCCCCGTCGGGTTCGATGTGGGGGGCATGGGACGACCCGGGCCCGGCGCCCGACGCTCCACAGCACTCCCCGCCCTGCCCCCGCCTGCCTCCACGGCCTGTCCACAGCCATGTGCACAGCCCCCGCGCCCTGCCGAGCCCGGGCCAGACTCCGTTGCCCGGGGCGCACTCCCCGTGCTACCCAGATCCCATGCGATCCACCCTCCATGGCGCCTGCGCCCTCGCGATCCTCGTGCTCGCCGGCCTGCCGGCCTGCCGCAAGCCACCCTCTGACGAGGAGCAGATCCGCCAGGCGATCGAGGTCGTCGAGGCCGGCTTCGAGAAGGCTGACCCTGAGCCGGTCGCCCGGTTCATCGACGAGGGCTACCGCGACGGCGACGAGCTGACCCGCCTCGACCTGCTCGGCCTCGTCAAGCGCTTCATGCTCCAGTACGGCGAGGTCTCCTGCCGCCACACGATCGAGTCGCTGTCAGTCGAGGGCGAGCTCGCCCGCGTGAGGATGCTCGCGGGCTTTCGCACCAACCCCGCAAGGCCGATGGAGGTCAGGCGCTTCGAGCTCGAGCTGCGGCGCGCCGACGACACCTGGACGCTCACCCGCGCCTCGTGGCGCGAGGTCGACGCGAGCGAGGCGGCCACCTTCTGAGCCGCCCGGGCCCGCCTCGCCCGGTCAGCCCGCCAGCACGTAGCGTCGCCGCACGTCCCGCGCCGACGGCTCGAGGCCGAAGCTCCGCAGCAGGCGCTCGAGCCCGCTGTTGCCCGCATGGGCGAGCACGAAGCAGTCCTCCGACGTCGCCGTCGCGCAGGCCTCGAGCACCAGCGCCGGCGCAAAGCCGGTACGCCTGAACGCCGGGTCCACGTACAGCCCCGCAAACTGCGTCGTCGCCCCGAAGTCGTACCGCGCCACGATCGCCACCCACGGCTCGCCGACGCGCAGGCCGTAGAACGTCGCATTCTCCATCAGCGCCTGCCGCATCGCAAAGGCCGCGAGCCACGGCTTGCCCTCGCGGCTCCGCAGCGAGACGACCGCATCGACCCACTCACGCCTCGGGATCCTCTGCGCCGGCGGCGCCGGCCGCTTGGCACTCGCGGGCGTCGCCTTGCGCAGCGTGCGCGTCGTCTTCCAGGCCACCAGGTCGAGCGGCTCCGCCGGCTCCTGGCGAAGCCCCCACGACCGGCAGAGGTCGTCGCGCTCGTCTGCGGCCCCGTAGATGTCGATGCAGGGCACCGCCCCGTCTCGCCGTGCCCGGTCGACATGCTGGTCGATCAGCCCCGGGATCAGCCCGCCCTGCGGCGGCACCATCGCGTGGTTCCCGTCGCGCAGCAGCGGCTCGTCGGCGTTGCGCCACCGGATCAGGCCCGGCAGGTCGTCACGGTCGCCGAAGGCCTGCAGGTAGGTCAGGTTCTGCTCAAACAGCCACTCGGCATCGAAACGCGGCATGGGGCCCCGGGGTTGGGTCGGTGCCACTCGGCACCGCCGATGTCGGATGGTTGACTACACGCGCCGTGGAGGTGCGACAAGCAATGCGCACCCTGGCGTGCCGCGCGCAGCGCCAGGCCTGCTGCACGCTCGACAGGCGCCCGCCCGCCGTGCGAGGATCCGCGCGCCCCCTCGCCCCTCGCACGCCCATGTCGATCCGCTTCCTCGCCCTCGGAGACTCCTACACCATCGGCGAGTCCGTCGCCCCCGGCGAACGGTGGCCCGTGCAGCTCGCCCACCTGCTCACTGCCCGGGGCGTCGCCCTCGACGAACCCCGCATCATCGCCACCACCGGCTGGACCACCGACGAGCTGGCCCGCGCCCTCGACGAGGCACTCGCCACGGGGCTGCCGCCGGCCGGCTGGGGCCTGGTGACCCTGCTGATCGGCGTCAACAACCAGTACCGCGGCCGAGACGTCGAGAACTACCGGGGCGAGTTCGAGGCGCTGCTGCGGCGCTCCATCGACCTCGCCGACGGGCGGCGCGACCGGGTGCTGGTCGTCTCGATCCCCGACTGGGGCGTCACCCCCTTCGCAGAGGGCCGCGACCGGGCCGCGATCGCCGCCGGCATCGACGCCTACAACGAGGCGCACCGGGCCGTCTGCGAGGCCCATGGGGTCGCAGACATCGACATCACCGACCTGTCGCGCCAGCACGCCCTGCTCGTCGCCGAAGACGGGCTGCACCCCTCGGGCGCCATGTACCGGCTCTGGGCGGAGCGCCTCTGCGACCGGCTCGGATCGCTCCGCTGAGCCTTCCGGGCGAGCCGGCACAACGCCCCTGTGCGGATTGGCACCACCGCGCCGGACCCACGGCACCGCCCCGACCAGGCCACCTCGCCCCGCGTCGGCAATCCCCTGCATCCGTGCGCCCGGGAGCGGTCTGGGGGCCTCTGGCACGACCCTTGATAAGGGAGTCCCCCGAGCGCCCCGGTCCCGACGTCCGGTGTCCGGGCGCCGCTCGACGTTGGAGCCCTCGACCATGCGCAAGAACGAACCCATCACGCACATCATGACCCGCAACCCCTACACGGTGCACCTCGGCCAGAAGCCGAGCGAGGTCCGCAAGGTCTTCGCGGAGCACCGCTTTCACCACCTGCCGGTGGTCAGCGGCGGCAGGCTCGTCGGCATGCTCGCCTCGTCTGACGTGCTGCGCGTCTTCTCGGACGCCTGGGGCACCGACGCCCGCGCCATGGACGTCGCCGTCGACGCGCAGTACTCGCTCGACCAGTGGATGGTGAAGGACCCCGTCCACCTCGGCGAGCACTCGACGGTCCGCGACGCGGCGCACGCGCTCGCCCGCGGCGAGTTCCACGCCGTGCCCGTCACCCACGAGAACGGCGAGCTGCTTGGCATCGTCACCTCGACCGACCTGATCCGCTACCTGATCGAGCAGGTCGGTTGATCGCCCCTCGAACCACCCCGGAGCCGCCCATGTCGACCGACCCCACGCATCACCGGAGCCGCCTGCTCGAGCTCGAGCACCAGGTGCGGACCCGCCTCGGCCACGAACGCGCCGCCTCTGTCGGCGAGGGCGGGCGGCTCGACCCTGACAGCGAGGAGCAGGCGACGCAGATCGGCCCCATCGAGGTCGACGACCTGCTTCTCGAGAACGCGCGGCTTGAGCTGCTGCGCATCCGCGCCGCGCTCGACCGGCTCGACGCCGGCATCTACGGCGTCTGCGCCACCTGCGAGGAGCGGATCGCGGAGGCGCGCCTGCAGGCTGTCCCGTTCGCGATCCATTGTCTCGCGTGCGCGGAGCGGACCGGCGCGGCCTGAGCCGACCGGCGCCGTTCGCATGCGCCTTGCCCGCCCCCCCGCCGCAGGCTAGTCGCCGCGCCCCATGGCCTCGATCCAGGACCGCGCCGCCTCGGCACTCGACACCCCCGACCAGCGCGCCTCCACGCGCGAGGTCGTCGCGTGGATCCTCCCCTTCGTGCTGCGCCACCGCGCCCGCACGGCGCTGGCGATCGTGCTGCTGCTCGCCGGCAAGGGGGCCACGGTCGCCACGCCGCTCGTGCTCAAGCGGGTGGTCGATGCGCTGACCCCGCTCGCCGGCTCGGCCGCCGTCGACGTCGCGGCCGCCGCGGCCACCGCCTTCGCCGGGCTCCTCGCCTACGGCGGCCTGCGCGCCGCGACCACGCTCGCCCGCGAGCTCCAGAACGCGGTCTACTCGCGCGTCGAGCACGCTGTCGTCCGGAGCATCTCGGTCCAGACGCTGCAGCACCTGCACGCCCTGTCACTGCGCTTTCACCTCGAGCGGCAGACCGGCGCCGTCACCCGCGACATCGGGCGCGGCACCACCGGCGTCAGCAGCATGATGCGCTTCTTGCTCTTCAACATCGCGCCGACGCTCGTCGAGGTCGCGATGGTCGTCGGCATCCTGGTGACCCAGTATGCGTGGAGCTTCGGGGTCGTGGTGCTCGTCACCTTCGCCTTCTACGTCGCCTTCACGCTGCGGGTCACGCAGTGGCGCATCCCCATCCGGGGCGAGATGAACGAGGCCGACTCCGAGGCCCAGCAGCGCGCCGTCGACGGGCTCGTGAACTACGAGACGGTCAAGTACTTCACCAACGAGCCGCACGAGATCGGCCGGTACGACCGCAGCTTCGCCCGCTGGGAGCTCGCCGCCAACCGCACCGAGACCTCGCTGTCGCTGCTCAACGCCGGCCAGGGCGTCATCATCACCGCGGGCGTGACCGTGTTGATGCTGCTCGCCGCGCGCGGCGTCACGGCCCAGCAGATGACGGTCGGCGACCTTGTCGCGCTCAACGCCTTCTTGATTCAGCTCTTCATCCCGCTCGGCTTCCTCGGGACGATCTACTCGATGCTCAAGAGCGCCTCGGTCGACCTCGAGCGGCTCTTTACGCTTCTGCACCGGCGGCCCGAGATCGTCGACCGGCCCGGCGCGACCGCGCTCAGGGTTGCCGGCGGCCACGTGCGCTTCGACAACGTGCGCTTCGCCTACGAGCCTGAGCGGCCCATCCTGCGGGGTGTCAGCCTCGAGATCCCGGCCGGGCGCACGGTCGCGATCGTCGGTGCGAGCGGCGCCGGCAAGTCGACGATCGCCCGGCTGCTCTTCAGGTTCTACGACGTCACGGGCGGCACGATCACGATCGACGGGCAGGACACCGCGGGCGTGACCCAGGCCTCGCTGCGCGGCGCGATCGGCATCGTGCCGCAGGACACGGTGCTCTTCAACGACACGCTCTACGCCAACATCGCCTACGGCAACCTCGACGCGACGCGGGAGCAGGTGATCGCGGCGATCCACGCGGCGCAGCTCGACGCCTTTGTCGCGTCGCTGCCGCGCGGGCTCGACACGGTCGTCGGCGAGCGGGGGCTGAAGCTTTCGGGCGGCGAGAAGCAGCGCGTCGCGATCGCGCGGGCCATGCTCAAGGACCCACCAATCCTGGTGTTTGACGAGGCCACCTCGTCGCTCGACCTCGAGACCGAGCGGAACATCCTCGACACCATGGCGGCGGCGGCCCAGAACCGCACGACGCTGGTGATCGCGCACCGGCTCTCGACGGTGGCGCAGGCCGACCAGATCGTGGTGCTGCAGCAGGGCGAGGTGGTCGAGCGTGGTACCCACGCCGAGCTGCTCGCGCACGGCGGCGTCTACGCCAACCTCTGGTCGATCCAGCAGGCGGCGAGCTGAGGCGGGGGGGTTGACCATGTCGAGGAGCTCCGTCGACATGCGGGTGCGGGTCGTGGGTACGTGGCGGTGAGGTTGGGCGTGCGTCCGTCCAGAATCCGACCGAAAACGGTCCGCGGAGGTGCCCCATGCGCAGCATTCGAGTCTCTGAGAACGTTGTCCCGGTCAGTGAGTTCAAGGCGCAGGCCGCGGACTGGCTGAAGACGATCGCTTCGTCGGATGCG
>JBILLP010000259.1:0-5481 GCA_044376025.1 Bradymonadia bacterium | reverse complement strand
AGACTTGCTTGATCCCCGGCAGCCGCTCCGCTAGCAGTCCGCGCCCCCGTCAGCGACCCACCGGGGGCCGAAGTCAGCCGCGGAGCGTGCATGAAGATCCACGAGTATCAGGCGAAGCAGCTCTTTCAGCAGTTCGGCATCCGGACGCCACGCGGCATCGCGGCGTTCACTGCCGACGAGGCCGTGGCGGCCGCAGAGAAGCTCGGCGGGTCACTCTGGGTCGTCAAGGCGCAGATCCACGCCGGCGGCCGCGGCAAGGGTGGTGGCGTCAAGCTCGCCCGGAGCATCGAGCAGGTCCGCGAGATCGCCACCGCGATGCTCGGCATGACCCTCGTGACCCACCAGACCGGGCCGGCCGGCCAGAAGGTCCGCCGCCTCTACGTCGAGGAGGGCTGCGACATCGCCCGCGAACTCTACCTTGGCGTGGTGCTCGACCGCGATACCTCGAAGGTCACCTTCATGGCCTCCTCCGAGGGCGGCGTCGACATCGAGGAGGTCGCTGAGCACCACCCGGAGAAGATCCTCCGCACCGCTGTGTCGCCGCTCACGGGCATGACGGGCTTTCAGGCCCGCAACCTCGCGCTCGGGCTCGGGCTCGAGGGCAAGGCCGTCAACGCCTGCATCGACTTCATCAAGAAGCTGTACAGCCTCTACGTCGCCAAGGACTGCGCGATCGTCGAGATCAACCCGCTGGTGCTCACGAAGCAGGGCGAGGTGATCGCGCTCGATGCCAAGGTGAACTTCGAGGCGAACGCGCTCTACCGCCACCCGGAGCTCGCTGAGCTCCGCGACCTCGACGAGGAGGACCCTGCCGAGGTCGAGGCTTCGAAGTTCGACCTCGCCTTCATCAACCTCGACGGCAACATCGGCTGCATGGTCAACGGCGCGGGCCTCGCGATGGCGACCATGGACATCATCAAGCAGTACGGCGCGGAGCCCGCGAACTTCCTCGATGTCGGCGGCGGCGCCTCGCAGGAGAAGGTCACCGCGGCCTTCAGGCTGATTACCGCCGACCCCCGCGTGAAGGGCATCTTCGTCAACATCTTCGGCGGCATCATGAAGTGCGACGTCATCGCCAACGGGATCATCGCCGCGAGCAAGGAGGTCGGCCTGACCGTTCCGGTCGTGGCGCGGCTCGAGGGCACCAACGTCGAGATCGGCAAGCGCATCCTGCTGGAGTCGGGCCTGGGGGTCATCCCCGCCGATGACATGGCCGACGGCGCACGCAAGATCATCGCCGCGATCCAGCGCGGCTGAGCCTCCCTCGCACACTCACCGGAGTACCAAGAACATGGCCATTCTCGTCGATGCCAACACCAGGGTGATCTGCCAGGGAATCACCGGCTCCGCCGGCAGCTTCCACACAACCCAGGCCCTCGCCTACGGAACCCGCATGGTCGGCGGCGTGACCCCGGGCAAGGGCGGCCAGAAGTGGGAGGACAAGCTCCCCATCTTCGATACCGTCCGTCACGCGGTCGATGCGACCGGCGCTGACGCCTCGGTCATCTACGTGCCGCCGCCGTTCGCCGCTGAGGCGATCATCGAGGCCGCAGAGGCCGGAATCCGCCTCATCGTCTGCATCACCGAGGGCATCCCCGTGCTCGACATGGTGCAGGCCAAGGAGTACCTCAAGGGCACCGCATCGCGCCTGATCGGGCCCAATTGCCCCGGCGTGATCACTCCCGGCCAGTGCAAGATCGGCATCATGCCCGGTCACATCCACAAGCCGGGCCGCATCGGTGTCGTCAGCCGCTCCGGAACGCTCACCTACGAGGCGGTCGGGCAGCTCTCAGCGCTCGGCATCGGCCAGTCGTCGTGCGTCGGAATCGGCGGTGACCCGGTCAACGGCACGAACTTCGTCGACGTCCTGTCGCTCTTCGAGAACGACCCCGATACCGACGCAGTTATCATGATCGGCGAGATCGGTGGCAGCGCCGAGGAGCAGGCCGCCGCCTGGATCAAGGCCAATATGAAGAAGCCGGTCGTCGGCTTCATCGCCGGTCGGACCGCGCCCCCCGGGCGCCGCATGGGCCACGCCGGCGCGATCATCTCGGGCGGCAAGGGCACCGCAGAGGCCAAGCTCGACGCCTTCCGTGACGCCGGCATCCACATCGCGCCTTCGCCCGCCGAACTCGGCATCACGCTGGCCCGCGCAATCGGCAAGGCCTGACTCCCACCTCGTTCCCCACGGGCCGCAGCGAGCGGCCCCAGACTCCCCGCAAGGTCAAGACCATGGCAGTTGAGCGTACCCTCTCGATCATCAAGCCCGACGGCGTCGAGCGCAACCTGATCGGCCCCATCCTCTCGAAGTTCGAGGCCGCTGGCCTCAAGGTTGTCGGTGCCAAGCTTGTCCACCTCTCGCGCCGCGAGGCCGAGCAGTTCTACGCGGTGCACAGCGAGCGTGGCTTCTTCGGCGAGCTCGTCGAGTTCATGAGCCGCAGCCCGGTCTTCGTCTCCGCCCTCGAGGGTGACAACGCCGTGCAGAAGAACCGCGACATCATGGGCGCCACGAACCCGGCCAACGCGGCCCCGGGGACCATCCGCAAGGAGTTCGCCTTGTCGATCGGCGAGAATACCGTGCACGGCTCCGACAGCCTCGAGAACGCCGCCGTCGAGATCGCCTTCTTCTTCTCGGGTACCGAGCTCCACGGCCCGAGGCGCTAGGTGTCGGCTGCCGCGTACCACGCGCGGCCACCCGCTGAGTGGCCCCGGGACGGGGAGGGCAGGCTCCTCCTCAAGGGCCTGCATCTGCCTGAGCTCGAGCAGTGGTTCGTCGAGGAGCTTGGCGAAAAGCCCTTCAGGGCCGCCCAGATCTGGAAATGGCTGCACGTCAGGTACGCGTCATCGTTCGACGAGATGACCGACCTTGCCAAGGGGCTCCGTGAGTCGCTCGCCCTCAAGGCGCGCATCGACGCCATCACGCTCGACCAGGTGTTCGTCGCCAGCGACGGCACCCGAAAGCTGACCTGGCGGCTCGACTCGGGCGCCGTCATCGAGTCGGTCCTCATCCCCGCTGAGAACCGGGTGACCCTCTGCATCTCGAGCCAGGTCGGCTGCGCGATGAACTGCCAATTCTGCCTCACCGCCAAGATGGGGCTCCGCGGCAACCTGAACTCCGCCGAGATCGTCGACCAGGTGGCCCAGACGCGGCGCATGTTCGAGGCCGAACGGCACATCTCGAACGTTGTGTTCATGGGCATGGGTGAGCCCTTCCACAACATCGACAACGTCATCCCGGCCACACACATCCTGGTGAACCGAGACGGCCTTGGCTTCTCGCATCGAAAGGTCACCGTCTCGACCTCGGGGCTCGTACCCGAGATTCGCAGGTTTGGGCAGGAGTCGCCCGCCAAGCTCGCTGTCTCGCTCAACGCGACCACCGACGAGGTGCGGGACTGGCTGATGCCGATCAACCGCAAGTACCCGTTGTCCGAACTCATGGCCGCGCTGCGGTCCTTCCCGCTCCACACCGGTGACCGCATCACGCTCGAGTACGTGATGCTCAAGGATGTGAATGACTCCCTCGACGACGCGCGCCGCATCGTCAGGCTCGTCGATCGCGTACCCTGCAAGGTGAACCTGATCCCCTTCAACCCGCACGACGGCACCGAGTTCCAGACCTCGCCGCGCGAGCGGGTCGAGGCGTTCCGCACCTTCCTCGCCTCCAAGCACATCCACGCGACGATCCGCGAGACACGCGGCGACGACCGCATGGCCGCCTGCGGCCAGCTCGGCAAGCCGGGCCCGAAGTCCCCCAAGCGCATGGAGCCGCCCGAGCGATTCAGGCCCGTCATCACCACGCCGACGGGCCCCGCCGACGCGGCCGGCTAGCCTCGCCTCCCCGGCCGCGGCGCCGCACCGAAACTCCGGCGTTGACGACCCCGCGAGGCAGCCGCTAACCCGTCGCATCCCTTCGGAACCGGGCCGCGCGACGTCCAACACGCATGACCGCCGTCCCTCACCCCATCGGCTTCGGCAAGTACATCCTGCTGGAGCGCATCAGCGTCGGCGGCATGGCCGAGGTCTACCGGGCGCGCCCCTTCAACGCGCCGGGCTTCCAGCGCTTCCTGGCGCTCAAGCGGGTCCTGCCGAACCTCGCCGCTGACCCTGAGTTCCTCTCGATGTTCATCGACGAGGCCAAGATCGCGGTCCAGCTCCACCATCGCAACGTCTGCCAGATCTACGAGCTCGGCCGGCTCGGCGAGGCGTTCTACATCGTGATGGAGCACATCCCGGGCCGCGACCTGCTGCAGATCCAGAAGGTGCTGCAGCAGAACAAGCGCATCATGAGCGTCTCGCAGGCGCTGCACATCACCATCGAGCTGCTCGAGGCGCTCGACTACGCGCATCGAAAGACCGACGACCATGGCCGCCCGCTTGGCATCGTCCATCGCGACGTCAGCCCGCAGAACGTGCTCGTCTCGTTCGACGGCGAGGTGAAGCTCATCGACTTCGGCATCGCCCGGGCAGCCTCCAAGACGCAGAACACGCAGGTCGGGGTGCTCAAGGGCAAGTTCGCCTACATGTCGCCCGAGCAGGTCAACGCCGGCGAGGTTGATGCACGGAGCGACCTCTTCGCCGTTGGTGTGCTGCTCTGGGAGATGCTCTGCGGACGCCGCCTCTTTCACGGCGAGACCGACTACGAGACGCTCGAGAAGGTGCGGTCGCAACCCATCGAGGCCCCGAGCGTGCGCAACCGGCGCGTTCCGGCCGAGGTCGACGCCGTGGTCGAGCGGGCCCTCACCCGCAACCGTGACGAACGGTTTGCGACCGCCGCGGAGTTCGCCGCCGCCTTGCGCGCGGTCGAGGCTGCCTACCCGCCGCCCTACACCCGCGCCGAGCTCAGTCACTGGATGTGCGAGCAGTTCAGGGCCGAGCTCGCGGTCGAGCGCACCAAGGTCGACGAGTTCGCCCGACTCATCACGCCCGACGATGTGGCGCGGCACCGCAAGGCGATGGCGAGCAGCGACGTCGTGGCACTCCCCGATCCAGAGAACCCGGGTACGCCTGCCCGCGCACCGATCGCTCCGCTGCCGCCGATCGCAGGGGTCGAGGAGCTGCTCGCGTCGAACGACGAGCAGCCGCTCGCCACGATCATGGCGCAACCCGGCGACGGCCTCCCGGACCTCGACGCCGCGGCCGCCGCCGCCCTTCGTCGCACCCTCGCTACGCTGCCGGAGCCTGCCCGGCTGGCCCGGCGCAGGCGGCAGCGCCGATGGACCCTCGCCGCCGTGGTCGTGCTCGTCGTCGCCGCGCTCGGCACGTCGGCATGGCTCCAGGCCTCGCGGCGCGCCGCCACCGGTGTTGCCGTCGAGGTAACCGCCGATGCCTCGCATCGTACCGGTCCGGGCACCGCCGCACCGGTGGCGCGGGTCGCCGTCGATGGTGTCGCGCTGGCCGGGCCTCCGTGGCTGGTCCGGGGCCTTGAGCCGGGTCGGCACGAGGTCACCGTGGAGCTCGAGGGCTTTCGCCCCTTCAAGG
>JBILLP010000258.1:0-5485 GCA_044376025.1 Bradymonadia bacterium | reverse complement strand
CGAGGTCGAAGTAGGTCGCAAATGGCGCAACCGGCTCGGAGTCGACCAGGCTCTCGAGCCGCGGCGTCGCGATGCGCGCCCGCCGAACGCCCGTCGCCGTCACGAAGTGCCGCAGATCCTCGACGAGTCGCTGGCGCACGGCATCCGAATCGGGCTCCAGCCGTGCGATCCGCCCGGCATCGCGCGTCGCATCAAGGTGTGCCGCCTGCGCCTGGGCGAGCGTCGTCAGCCGGCGGCCGAGCTCCTCCTCGAGCGCGGCATGGGCCGCGAGGTAGGCCGTCACCGCGAACGGCACCAGCGCCGACGCGATGACGGCGACGTAGGTGAGGAGCATCTTGGAGCGCAGACGCCGCATGGCGCCTCCATGGCACATTCGTCGCCCCCGGTCACGCGGTCGGCTCATTTGGCGAGCGCGCGTGGCAGCGGTATGGTGCCGGTCCGTCATCGCGACGGGCCTGCAGGATTCGCATGACCACGCCCTCCGATCCCCACTCGCTCCGCGTCGCTCCGCTGCGCGCGCTCGAACGGCGGCTGCTCCTCGAGCATGTCGAGCAGTCCGAGCGCATGCGGGCGGTCGACGTCGAGCGGGTGCGCTACGCCATGGCGCTCGCTCGGCTAGACCAGCTGCGGGTCGAGGGGCGCGACGTCGATCTCTTCGATGCCGTGTCGCCGTTTCGGCACTGGCTGATCGAGCAGCTCGAGCTCTTCGTCGACGCCCGGGGCCGCCGTCCGATCGACTGGGGCGGGCTCGCCAACCTCACGCCGACGATCGTCAAGCGGGCTGACGAATCCCGTCGACACCTGCTCGAGCGCCATGTCCAGGACTTCGACGAGGAGCGTCTCGAGTCGGAGGTGCGCCACCGCCGCCTGGTCCTCGTGCTCGGCGGCGGCGGTGGGTCGGGCTACAGCCACCTGGGGACCTTCTCGGTCCTGTCGGAGCTGGGGATTGTCCCGAGCATGATCGTTGGCTCCAGCATGGGTGCGATGCTCGGGCTGTTCAGGGCCAGCATGCGGCACTTCGATCCGCTGGCGATCACGGTCGCACTGCCGCGGCCGTCTGAATACACCAAGGTGTTCTCGCCCTACCGCGGACATTCGCGCTTCGGGTTCCCCGGCACCTTCGAGCTGAACATCCAGGCGATCGCCCGTGATGTGTTCCGGAACATGCTGTCCCGCGAGGTGCCGCTGCTGAGTGAACTCCCGATCCCGCTCCGGCCGGTCGTGACGGGGCTCCGAACGGGCGTGGGCGTGGCGCTGAGCGAGGTTGAGAGCGAAATCGATCGTGCGCGGGCAGAGATTACCCCCTTCGCCTTTCGCCGACGCGGACTGCTGCTGCTGTCGACTGTCCGGACGATGGCGGAGAACCCGAGGTTCCTGTCGCGCATCGTGTGCGGCAGCGATCCCGAGGTCCGAGACTTCGACGCCGTGGACGCGGCAGGGTTTTCGTGCGCGGTACCCGGGATTTTGCACTACGACGTCTTTGAGCGGGACAGCCCGAGTGCGAGGGCCCTCAAACAGGTCATGGAAAACCGGCAGCTGTTTCGACTCACCGACGGCGGCATCGTTGGCAACGTGCCGAGCAGCGCAGCGTGGCGCTGCGTCCAGGCCGGAGAAATCACCTCGCGAAACGCCTTCATCCTCTCGTTTGATGCCTTCGCACCCCTCGTCAACGCGAACGCGGCCTTCATCCCGGTCCAGAAGGTGATTCACGGGCAGGTTCTCGAGGAGAGGGCCTATTCGGACTACCACCACACCTACCGGACCCCGCCGCCACCCACGCGCCTTCTGCTCGGCATCGATGAGGTCGAGCGCACGGTCGCGCGGGTGCGCCGCGAACTGCAGCCTGTGCGCGCCTACCTCGCAGCTTCGCTGCGGCCGCTACCGCGGTGGGCACACCTGCGCGAGGCGCACCTGCTCCGTTGAAGCCTCTCCAGCCCCCGAAAACCCTACCCGCTGCATGATCCACTACCATGTTTCGTTCCCTGAGCCCCACCGGCATGTCGCCCGCATCCTCCTTGCGGCGACCATGCCCGACGGCCCGCTGCGGCTTCACCTGCCGGTCTGGACGCCCGGGAGCTACCTTGTCCGGGAGTTTTCGCGCTACCTGCAGGAATTCGAGGCGCACGACGAGTCAGGAAAGCCCCTGGCAACACGGCGCCTCGCCAAGGGATCGTGGGAGGTCACGGGGGTGCCCGGCACGGCCGTCCGCATCAGCTACGCGGCCTACTGCCACGAGCGTTCGGTGCGCACACCCCACATCGACGGCGGCCACGCGTTCTTCACGGGGTCGAACCTTCTGCTGCGCGTCGAGGGTGCCGAATCGGGTCCGCATACGGTGCAGGTAACCCCACCGCCCGGCTGGACCGTCTTCACCGCGGGCGGACCCGGCGTCGAGACGCGCGTCCTGCCCGACTATGACCACGTCGCCGACCTTGCGGTTGAGGTCGGCCCGCACCGCCACACCACGATCGGGATCCTGGGGGTCGACCATGACCTCGTGTTCTGGGGCGCCGACCAGACCTCGGTCGAACTGCCCCGCCTGTCCGACGCGATCTCGCGCATCGTCGAGGCCAACGCCCGCATGTTCGGCGGCAGCCTGCCCTACACGCGATACATGTTCGTGTTCCACATCGCGAGCGACCTGCGCGGCGGGCTCGAGCACCTCGACTCCACCGTGCTCGCAACGCCCTGGAGGTTCTTCGAGACCGACGCTGGCTGGCTCGAGCTGCTCGGCCTCATTTCTCACGAGCATTTCCATGTCTGGAACGTCAAGCGCATCAGGCCGTCGGTGCTGGGTCCCTTCGACTACCAGAGCGAGAACTACACGCGGAGCCTCTGGATCTCGGAGGGTGCGACCTCGTACTTCGACAACCTGAATTGTCTGCGCGCGGGTGTCATGACCCGGCAGCAGTGGCTCGACGCGCTCGCAACCGACCTCACCCGCTACCTCGACACCCCCGGACGCCACGCGCAGTCGGTCGCGGAGTCGAGTTTCGACGCCTGGATCAGGCTGTATCGACCCGACGAGAACACCTCGAACCGGACCGTCTCCTACTATCTCAAGGGCGCCATCATCTCGCTCTGCCTTGACCTCACCATCAGGGCCCGCACCGCAGGCGGGTCGTCGTTTGACGCGCTGCTGCAGCAATATTGGCGGCAATTCCTCGCAGATGGCCGCGGTTTCGACGAGGATCGCGTCGCAGAGGACATCCGGACCGCCACGGGCGTCGATGTGGGCAGCGAGCTTCAGCACTGGGTCGAATCCCCGAACGACCCGCCGATCGCCGAGCTGCTCGCCAGCCATGGCATCCGGCTGGTCTCGAAGCCAACCGCCGACTCCGCGCTCGGCTTCGCCTTCTCGTCAGCCCCCGACGGCTGGCGGGTGTCGTCCGTCGCCGCCGGCGGTCCCGCCGCGGGGCGTGCGCTCTACCCCGGGGACACCATCGTCGCGATCGACGGACGCCGCGCGACCGCAGATGGCACCAGGGACTGGCTGCTGTCCCGCCCTGCCGGCACCGGGTACGAAGCGCACCTCTTTCGGCGCGACCGGCTCATCGCGGTCTGCTTGCAGCTCGGCGAGACGATCGCCCGCACCATCTCGCTTGAGGTCGTTCCAGCGGCCGCCCCCGCGGTCAAGTCGCTGCTCGATGCCTGGCTTCCGTCACAGGGCGAGAATCCACCCGCCTGAAAGCAGCCGCCGAAGGTGCCCCTCGTCGTCGGTGACGATCGGCGTCTGCAGCACCTCGAGGTCAGAGTCCTCCCGACCGGTGAGGCGTCGCTCCAGCACGACGGCGCTGAGCAGGTTCGTGAGGATCCCCAGGTCGACAGACCCGTCGTCGACCTGGATCAGCCACGGCAGCCTGCTGTCTCGGTGCGTCACGGCCCACGATGCCACCGCGCGGTAGACGCGACCAAGCGCACCGGGCTGCGTCCAGGGTACGAGCACCGTGCCGGAGTTCCGCCCCTCTGTCTCAATGATGTAGCCGTCGGTCCGGACGAGGATGCGACCGGCGACCGGGCGAGCGTCGCGGACCGCGAGCTCGACCGGCAGCGCGGAAAGCGTCACGCCGTCAGAGGCCAGCACGTGCACCACCACAGGACCGTACCCGGCGGCGAGAAGCGTCTGCGCGACCGGGGCGAGCGAGCCGAAGTAGAGGCCTCCATCCGCGACGAGCGAGACGCCCTCTGCCACCCTGCCGTCGCGTCGCACCTGCTCCGCGCGGACCCAGGGCGCCTCTGCGAGGACCCCCTCGAGCCCCTCGAGCGCCCGGACGAGCCCTTCGACGCGATCGTCGACAACGGCGTCGGGCGGCAGCGCGCCCTCACCCTCGAAGATGACCGCCGACTGCCCCGGGAGCGCGAAGCCGGTCGCCACGTCGTGCCGACAGGTACGGATCGGGGCGTCGCACACCCCGAGCGTGGGCCGAAGGGCCACGCGCACGCCGTCGCTCCGGACGACCACGGCGCGCAGCCGAAGCGGCTCGGCGACCCCGCTGTCGATTCCGGCGGGCCCGAGCCGGCGCGCCATCGAGAGGGTGACGTCGCGACGCCACCCCGAGTCGACCCCCTGGCGGTCGACCCCGAGCGCCAGCAGCCTCCGCGCCACCGAGTCAGCGAGCCCGGCAGCGGCGAGCGCAACCTCGTCGCCCTGCTCGCGGGCCACCCGCAGCCGCTCAAGCAGCGCCGTCAGCTGGTCGAGCTCGTGCGCGGCGGCGTCGGCCTCGCCCTCGAGCGCGTGGCTCCAGGCAGCGATGACCCCGACATCGAGCAGCGACAGGGCGGCGAGATCGGCCCGCACATCCAACCAACCATCGGCAGGGGTCCCGAGGTCAGGCGTCGAGACCACCTCGCGGCACCCGGCGTCGAGCAGCCCGAGGACCTTGCGGGCACCGGTCGCACGCCCGGGTGGCTCCGAGGCCTGTTCGAGGTCGCCAGCGACCCGCTCCGCGAGGCTCGGGAGCGACTCCGCACCCGTGCCCGGAAGCCATGCCCCCAGCGCGCCGCCGATGGCGCCGCACCCCTGCCTGCCCGAGGCCTCCGCAGCCACCGTGACCGCTCGATCCAGCATCCGCTGACCGCGCTCGCCGCGGGTCCCGTCTGCCGATCCGCGCGCTGCCGTCCGCGCTGAGGCGTCGGCCCCCGCACCATAGACGAGGCCGTCACCGCGGGACCCCGCTCCGGCGTGGCCGCAACCCCACAGGCAGCAGCCGAGCAGGGCCGCCGCGAGGCGACGACCGCCAGGGCTAGCTGCCACTGGCGACCTCGAGCCCCGTTGCCTCGCACACCCCCTTCACCAGGGGATGCCCCAGGAGGCGCTCCCGATGATCGGTGAACCGGTAGCCCTCGCCCCCGGGACGCACGGCGACCAGGTCGAGCTCGATCTCGCGCGCCCCGACATCGAGCACGAGCAACGCGGTCTGCTGCCGCATCGTGCGCCGCCGCTTGAGCTTGAGGCGGCTGACCGCCGACCACGGCTCCCTGACAT
>JBILLP010000257.1:0-5502 GCA_044376025.1 Bradymonadia bacterium | reverse complement strand
ACCGACGCAGCCCCGGTCAAGCGCGGTCCCGGACGCC
Source organism: Bradymonadia bacterium (assembly GCA_044376025.1). Classification (GTDB taxonomy): domain Bacteria; phylum Myxococcota_A; class Bradymonadia; order REDH01; family REDH01; genus JBILLP01. The sequence goes on along the minus strand of JBILLP010000257.1, from coordinate 5,465 downwards.
CGCGCAAGAATCCACTCCCCGCCGCTCCCGCCGCAGAGGCGACGCCCAAGCGCGGTCCCGGACGCCCGCGAAAGAACCCACTCCCGGTCGCACCCGCGGCTTCGAAGGCTGAGCAGCCCAAGCCCGCTCCCGCCCCCAAGGTAGAGCAGCCCAAGCCCGCTCCCGCCCCCAAGGTAGAGCAGCCCAAGCCCGCCCCGGCTCCCAAGGTGGAGCAGCCCAAGGCGGCTCCAGCAGAGGCCCCGCGCCCGGTCGAGCTCGTCGGCGATGCCGCGGCAGCCTGGCTGTCGGGCGTCCTCACCTCGCTCGGTTACGGCTCGGCCCTCGTCTCGGTGGTCGAGAACGATACCCGCATCGAGCTCCAGATCACCGGGCACGATGCGCTCGAGGTCTTCGGCGCCCGAAATGCCGCCGCACGCACCGACGTCGTCGATTCGTTGCAGTACCTCGCCTCCAAGGCGGTCTTCGGCAGCGACAAGACGGCCAAGGCCGTCATCATCGACGTCGAGGGGTTCAGGGCCTCGCGCGAGAAGGCGGTCGCCACGGCCGCCGACCGCGTCGCGGCCGCCGCCGCCTCGGGCCGTACCGTCAGGTTCGCGGCGACCAACTCGATCGACCGGCGCGCCTTCCACCAGGCGCTCGAGAAGCACCGCGGCACCGTCCGGACCGAGAGCGAGGGCGAAGGGGCGACCCGGCGCCTCCGCGCCTTCGGTACGCGCAAGCAGGGCGGCGAGGGCGGCTCGACTCCCGAGGAGTGAGCCTCGCTCCTGAGACGCCGCGCGACACGATCGCCGCCATCGCCACCGCACTGGGCGAAGCCGCGATCGGTGTCGTGCGGGTCTCGGGCTCCCGCGCATGGGCCATCGCCCGCAGCCTCGCACCGTCGCTGCCGGCGACGCCCCAGGGACACCGCGCCTGGGTGCGCCGGCTCCGGCATCGCGGCGTGGTGCTCGACGAGGCGGTGATCCTGGCCTTCGTGGCCCCACGCAGCTTCACCGGCGAAGACGTCGTCGAGCTGCAGTGCCACGGCGGAGCCGCGACGCTCCGAGTCGTGCTCGGGGCCGTCGTCGAGCTCGGGGCCCGCGTCGCCGAACCCGGCGAGATGTCACGCCGCGCCCTGCTCAACGGCAGGCTCGACCTCGTGCAGGTCGAAGCGATCGCCGACGTGATCCACGCCCGCGGAGAGGCAGCCAGGCTGCTCGCACAGGCACACCTCGCTGGGTCGCTCAGCGGCGTGCTGGCCGAGCTCAGCGAAGCGCTGGTGTCAGTGCTGATGCTCGTGGAGGCGACGATCGACTTCAGCTCCGAGGAGCACGTCTACGCGCTCGCCGGCGAAGACGTCGCGGCCAGGCTCGACCCCATCCTCGCAGAGGTCGGGCGCCTGCTCGGCACATGGGACGCCGGCAGGCTGCGGCACGACGGCGTGGCCGTGGCGATCGCCGGGAGCCCGAACGCAGGCAAATCGAGCCTGCTCAACCGCCTCCTCGGCACCGACCGGGCCATCGTCTCCGAGATCGCCGGAACCACACGCGACACGGTCGAGGATTCGCTGCTGATTGGCGGCATCGAATTCCGCATCGTCGACACCGCCGGCCTGCGCGAGACCAGCGACCGCATCGAGGCGCTCGGCATCGAGCGCACCCGGGCCGCCATCGCACGCGCCGACATCGTGATCTGGGTGGTCGGCACCGACGACGGCGGGCTCGACGAGGCGGCGTCCATCTCGCACCACACACCGGTCGGGATCCTCTGGAACAAGCTCGACGTGCGGGAGCCGCCCGCGGCGCCGCCGGCCTGGGCCTCGGAGTCGCTCGCGGTCAGCCTCACGCGCGGAGACGGCTGTGACCAGCTGCTGCCATGGCTCGAGTGCCTCGCCACCCACGCCGGCCTCCGACTCGACGAGGACACACAGCTCATCACACGGGCGCGCCACCGCGAGGCGCTGACCGACGCCCTGGCGGCGCTCAGTCGGGCCCGCGAGGCCGCAGCAGCCGGGGTCGAGCCCGACTGCTACGCGCTCGACCTGCGCGAGGCGGTGGACGCGCTCGGGCGGCTCACCGGGGCCGTGACCAGCGACGAAATCCTCAACCGCATCTTCGCCGGGTTCTGCATCGGCAAGTGACCGCTTGTTGCGGCCACCCGGTACTTGGGATAGCCCCGCCCGTATGCACCGATGTGCCGCAACTCGGCACGCGCACGGAGAACCCACGATGGCACCTCGAACCTCGCTCCTCGCATGGCTGGCGGCCTCGGCCGCCGCAGCCGGAATCACCGTGGCGGCACCCGTGGCCGAGGCCTGCGGTGGCTTCTTCTGCCAGAATGTCCCCGTCGACCAGACCGGTGAACACATCCTGTTCGCGGTCGATGGCGACTCGGTCGAGGCGCAGGTGCTGATCCAGTACCAGGGCGCTGCGGAGGACTTCTCGTGGGTGGTCCCGGTGCCGAGCGAGCCCGAGGTCGATGTCTCGTCGCCGACGGTCTTCGCGCGGCTGACGCAGCTCACCGGGATCCGGTTCCAGCTCAACTGGGACTTCGAGAACGGCTGCTACCCGCCCGTTGCGGAGGACGGCGGCTCGCCGAGCGCCGGGGGAGGCGACCCGGACGCCGGCGTCACGGTGGTCCAGCAGTCGGTCGTCGGACCCTACAACTACGCCGTGCTCCGGGCGACCGACGTCGGCGCGCTCTTCGAGTGGCTCGGCGCCAACGACTACACGATCCCCGACACGGCAGAGTCGCTGCTCGAGCCCTACGTGCTGATGGGCGACCAGATGCACTTCGTGGCCTTCAAGCTCCAGAAGGACCGCGACATCGGCGACATCCGACCGGTGGTGCTGCGCTACCGCGACGACCAGCCGATGATCCCGATCCAGCTGACGGCGATCGCCACGCAGCCCAACCTCGGCGTCACCGCGAACATCCTCGGGCCGGTTCGGTCGGTGCCCGAGAACTACCTGCACGTCGAGATCAACGAGGCGCGGATCAACTGGCTCAGCGGCGGAAGCAACTACGACGCGCTGATCAACGACGCGATGGATGAGGCCGGCGGCCAGGCGTTCACGACGGAGTTCGCAGGCTCCTCAAGCGCACTGCAGGGTGCGTTCTTCGTCGAGGGCACGCTCGACACCTCACGCCTGGCGACGATCGACGACCCAATCCTCTTCTTTGCCGCGCTGCAGGAGGAGGGCTTCTCGGGTGACCCGCAGCTTCTGTCGCTGCTGCAGGAGTTCATCCCCATGCCGGCGGAGCTCGAGGCAAGCGGGCTGCAGCCGCGCGACTTCTACAACAACCTCAGCGCCTACGAGAGCTACCTCTCGACGCTCGAGTTCGACGCACCGGCGTTCGCGAACAAGCTCGAGGCTGACATCGTCGCACCGCTCCGGCACGCGCAGGAGCTGTTCGACAGGCTGCCCTACTTCACGCGCCTGCACACCTCGCTGTCGGCCAGTGAGATGACCGTCGACCCGGTCTTTGCGTTCAATGGGGGGCTCGGCGACGTCAGCAACATCCGCACGGCGACGGCGGTCATGGAGTGCACGCCCGGCAGCTGGGACCTGAACGCGCCGGTGGTGATCACGCTGAGCGATGGCCGTGAGGTGCTCACCTCGTACGGCGGCGGCGGCGGCGAGCTCGACGCGCTGCCCGGAGCGCTCTCGATCTCGGAGATGGGCGCCTCGGGCGCACCGGTTCCCGTGGGCCGCACCGATGGCCGGAGCCCCGCTGCGGAGCTTGCTGCCTACAACGATGCGGCGGCGGCAAGCTACCCCGACACGACGTTCGACCTCAACGCCGGCACGGATCCCGCAGTGCCACCGACGCCGGGGACCACGGACCGGCCGCCTGCCGACCGGATCTCGTCGGAGGGCTGCAGCAGCGCGCCGGCTGGCACGATGTCGCTGCTCTCGACGCTGGTCGCGATGCTGCCCCTGCTGCGCCGGCGCCGCCGCACGGCGTAGGCCTCTGCGCGCCGCCCGCACCAGGGTAGCGCACCCCGTGACAGACCAGCGCGGGCTCGAGGTTGCCTCGCGGGCGATGGTGCCCACCTCGACGCGCCGACCTCCCCGCGCCTCGATTGCCACCGGCGCAATCTAGGACTACTCGTCCCCGCGCCCTCAGCATGGGCCTCACCGGACAGCACCATGATCGACTCCCTCGTCAAGGCCATCATCGGAACCAAGCACGACCGCACGATGAAGCGGCTCAAGCCGGTGCTCCAGCGCGTCAACGACCTCGAATCCTCGATGTCGACCCTCAGCGACGACGAGCTCCGGGCCCGCACGGCGGAGTTCAGGCAGCGCATCGCCAACGGTGAGGCGGCCAAGTCGCTCCTCCCCGAGGCATTTGCGGTCGGGCGCGAGGCCGGCAAGCGCGCGCTCGGCATGCGGCACTACGACGTGCAGGTCATCGGCGGCATGGTGCTGTTCGAGGGCTCGATCGCGGAGATGAAGACGGGCGAAGGCAAGACGCTCACCGCAACCCTGCCGCTCTACCTGGCCGCGCTCGAGGGCAAGGGTGCCCACCTGGTCACGGTCAACGACTACCTGGCGCGACGAGACGCGGAGTGGATGGGCAAGCTGTACGGCTTCCTCGGCCTCACGACCGGGGTGGTCTACCCCGACCCGGCGCTCAGCGACACCGACCGTCGCCGCGCGTACGCCTGCGACATCACCTACGTCACGAACAACGAGGTCGGCTTCGACTACCTGCGCGACAACATGAAGCAGGATATCGGCCGGCTCGTGCAGCGGGGGCTGCAATTCGCGATCGTCGACGAGGTCGACTCGATCCTGATCGACGAGGCCCGCACTCCGCTGATCATCTCGGGCGAGGCCGGCGAGGCCGCAGAGACCTACATCCGCATCAACACGGTCATCCAGAGCCTCAAGCGCGACCGCGACTACATCGTCGACGAGGAGCACCGCTCGGTGAGCATGCTCGACTCGGGCGTCGAATCGATCGAGCGCCAGCTCGGCCTGCGAAACCTCTACGACGCCGAGAACATCGAGCTCGTCCACCACGTGAACAAGGCGCTCGAGGCACACACACTCTACCAGCGCGATGTGAAGTACCTCGTCGAAGACGACAAGGTGGTCATCGTCGACGAGTTCACAGGCCGAAAGATGCATGGCCGGCGCTGGTCCGACGGCCTGCACCAGGCGGTCGAGGCCAAGGAGGGCGTGCCGATCAAGAGTGAATCGGTCACGATGGCGACCATCACCTTCCAGAACTTCTTCCGTATGTATGCCAAGCTCGGCGGCATGACGGGTACCGCCCAGACCGAAGAAGAGGAGCTCAAGAAGACCTACAACCTCGACGTCGTCGCGATCCCCACGAACCGAAAGGTCATCCGCGTCGACCACGGCGACCTCGTCTACCGGACCGAAAAGGAGAAGTTCGACGCGATCATCTCGCAGATCGAGGAGTGCCACGCCAAGGGCCAGCCTGTGCTCGTCGGCACGATCTCGGTCGAG
>JBILLP010000256.1:0-5538 GCA_044376025.1 Bradymonadia bacterium | reverse complement strand
ACGCTGCCGGGCGTTTTGCGTCGCGCCCCCGATGAGCGACATCTTCAGCTCCTCGAGGTTCGATACCAGGTACTCGACACGGCCCAGCGTTGCGGCCGTACCCTGCCGCGTGAGCTCGACCACCTGCTCACTCGCGGTCTTGACCTTCGCGACGTCGTTCGACTCGACCTCTGCGGAGCGTCGCGCCTTGTAGGCGATGATCTCAGGCGTCCAGACGCCACTGTCGCTGATCCGGTGCACCTCGTCGAACGAGATCTGCGACCAGGTCACTGACGAGGCCGCAAAGCCCGACTGCGAGAAGAAGCCGTCGACCGCCGGCTGCTGGCGCCGCAGCGCGTCGATCGCCAGCGGCATCGTCGCGCCCGACCCCTCGGTGACGATCTCGAGGACCGCACGGTCCGACTTGACCGGCCGCTCCGCGAGGCCCTTCACCTGGATCGACTGGCGGCCGACGGTGGCCGCCTCCCGCGCCTGCCACCCAAGGATCCCGGCCGCTGAGCTCATGCCCAGCGCCAGGAGGAGTCCCAAACCCAAGAGCCCACTTCGCATCGTACACCTCACCCTGTGCCCGAGCGCCGCAGAACCGCCACGGCGCGCTGTGTCCGCAGACGTATGGAGCGGCCCGGGATTCAACGCGAAGGTGGCTCCGCTGCGACGCCGCTTGCCGGTGCTTCGACGTCGGTGGTAGCCTCCGCTGACCTGCCTCCCTGCCGGAGTCCTCGATGCCTCGATCGTGCCTCGTCTCGTGCCTGCTGCTCCTGTCGGGTGCGGTCTCGTGCAATGTGTCGATCGGTAAGCCCACGCTCGAGAAGGAGGCCGCCGAGGCGGCCAACCGCGTCGCCCGCGACGCGCTCGACGGTGTGCTCGAAGACCCGGACTCCACGCAGCGAAGCGAGGGTTCGGGCGCGCCGCCGGCGGCGGCGCAGCAGACCGTGGCACAGGTCGTGACCGCGGCGCCGGCGCGCATCGAGACCTGGAACAGCATCCGGTTCGAGGGCGGGGCCGGGACAGGCTGCGCCGACCGCATCGTGATCCGCAACGCGCCCGACCAGATGGTCGGCACCCAGGCAGAGTACATCTGGCTCGGCCGCCGGTTCGAGGGCTACGAGCAGGTGCGGCAGTCCACCACCGAGTGTGACGGCAAGAAGACCGACATCCAGGAGATCCGCACCGCCGACGGCCGCACGGTCGAGGTCTACTTCGACGTGTCGGAGTTCAAGCTCCGCTAAGCCGCCCGGCTGCCGCGCCGCGCCGCGCCGCGCCGCAGGCCCCTGACGCAGGCCCCGAACCAGTGCACGTCCAGGCTCGTGGTCAGCAGCGAGAACAGGGCCGAGCATCCATAGACCACGCGCGGACCAGTCTCATCGGCCGCCGCGAATCCCACCCCTGCGCCCACCCCGACCACCACCCAGAGCGGGACCCGCAGCAGGGCGATCACCACCGCCCGGGCAACCTGCCCCCTGTGCGCCCAACCCGCTGAGCCCGCACGCTCCGCCAGGGCGACCCACCCCGTGGTCACCGGCATCAGCTCCGAGGTGTAGAGCACCAGGTAGAGCGGTGCGGCGATTGGCAGCAGCATCGTGAGCGTGCCAGCCACGAGGCCAAGCAGGTGGTGCGCGACCAGATCGCTGCGGACTGCCTCGCCGTGCCGCAGGCGTCCCCACGCGATCAGCCCGAGGTCGGCGACGAAGTGCCCGATCGGGATGCCCGCCAGCGCCGTGGCGAGGGCCTCTGGCGTCTCGAGCACCCACGTGGCCGACGAGGCTCCGCGCCAGTGCCACATCGCGAAGAAGCCGAGTGTGGCGAGCACGAGCGACACGACCGAGCGCCCGACCTTGAAGGCGTCGCTGAACCCGCCGAACCGGCGCTCGATGACCGCGTGGACCGCGAGGCAGCCGAGCGCAGAGGCGAAGCCGAGCGAGAGCGGGCTCAAGGGCGACGCCGACGACCGGCCAGAAGCGTGGCGGGCGCGTCGAAGACCGACACGAGCTCGAGGTGCCGTGTCCAAGGGAACATGTCGATCGGGATCGCGCGGGTGAGCCGGTAGCCTGCCGCCAGCAGATCGGCGCCGTCGCGGGCCGCTGCCGCGAGGTCGCACGAGACCAGGATGATCCTCCTTGGTGTGGCCTGGCGTGCGAGGCGCTCGACGACCTCGGGCTCGCACCCTGAGCGTGGGGGGTCGAGTACGGCGAGGTCGCAGTGACGTCGGTCGAGGGCGCCCGACGGCCGGAGCGCACCGGCCACGCGCCCGACGAAGGTCTCGATGCTCCCGGTCGGCCATCGACGCTGCGTGGCCCGGGCATCGGCGATGGCGTCGGCGCTCTCCTCGACGACCGTGCAGCGCCACCCGTCGGCGGCGAGCGCGGTCGCAAAGAAGCCGGCGCCCCCGTAGAGGTCCCACGCGACCCCTGCGTCTGGCCCTGCGGCGACCTCTGCTGCCGCCTCGCGCACCACCGACAGCAGCGCCTCCGCGCCGAAGTGCGACGTCTGGAAGAAGGCCCCGGGCGACACGGCGTAGCGGAGGCCTCCCACCTGCGCGACGAGATCGGGCGCACCCGCAACGACCCGGGCGCGGGCGCCGCTCACCGAGCGGGCGTCGCCGCGGTGCACGCTGACCGCGACGGAGTGCGCTCCGGCCGCCATGGCGGCGGTCACCATCGGCGAGAGCCACTCGGTGCGCTCCGAGGTCACGACCAGGGTCACCATCGCCTGGCGTGTCCCCTGCGCGACCCTGACAACGACCGAGCGCAGCCAGCCGGAGCGCCGGCGCTCGTCGAAGGCCTCGACCCCGGCGCCCCGAGCCGCATCGAGCACAGCGCGGGCCAGCCGCTCCCCCGCGGCGTCGTGCGCGATGCAGGCGTCGATGCCGGCAACGTCACGCGTGTGGGCGGCAAAGAGCCCGAGCTTCAGCGTCGGTCCCGCACCGGCGAAGCGGTAACCGATCTTGGTGCGCTGCCCCTCGGGCGACTCCGGGGAGAGCGTCGGACGCAGCAGTGCATCGTTGCCTCCCGTCAGGGTACGAAGCGCGGCCTGGGCGAGGTGCAGCTTGAAGCGTGCCTGGTAGGCGGGGCGCGTGTGCTGCAGGTCGCACCCAGAGCAGGACGCGGCGTGCGGGCATGGCGGGGCAACGCGGTCGGGCGAGGCACGGACGACCCGGTCAAGCACCGCGCGGTGGGCTCGCCCACCCTCTTCGGGGAGGATCCGGACGCGCTCGCCTGGCAGCGCCCCCTGGAGGTACCAGGGCTGCGTGCCGGCCCGGGCGACGACATCGAGGCCCTCTGCCCAGGCGACGACGTCGGCGTCGATCGGGCGGCCACCGGGCGGCGCCGGGCGCGGCGCAGCGGCCTGCCGCGGCGGTTGGGCGCCCTTGCGCGGGCTTGGTGGTCCGGGGCGTGACGGGGCGTGACGGGGCATGGGGCCGGGCGGGGAGCAGAGGGGCGGTGGAGGCCCTGAAGGTTACCTCGGCGGTACGAGGGCGCGGAGCCGGTCGGACTCCTCATCGGCGATCGCGCGGATGCGGGGGGACAGCCGCTCAAGCGCGCAGGGGCTCAAGTGGTCGCCGTCGCGGTAGTAGAGGCAGTCGCCGTCGAGAAGCTGCAAGGGCTCAGGCGTCTCGAACCGCTCGATGAACGAGACGTAGGCGAGGTTGGGCACGTTCGCGGCACGGGCGGCGAACTCACGATCGAGCCGCAAGAAGTTCGCGCGGATGCCCGGCGAAGCCTGCAACGGGCCAGAGAGGACCGTCCGGAGGTGCTGCAGGTCGAGGTGGGGCTCAAACGAGGGCCCCAGCCAGACGACCGGGACATGCGGGGTCATGCGCTGCAGGTAGGCAAGGGTCGTCCGGATCGCCTCATCGTGCAGCAGAAGCGGATCCACCTTGTGCCGCTCGAACATCTCGCGGCGCCCAAATCCGCCGCTCGGCGACGAGAAGTACCTGAAGCCGGCACCGACGAAGATGACCTCGCCGATCGCGGCCGCGCGGCGCTCGACCAGCCCCGGGATGTCGTGGGTCGGGCACTCCCACACGCTCTCAAACGGCGTGCACCCGCCATTGGCCAGCGTGAAGACCGCGCGTCCGGGTGAGGCAGCAGCGACGCCCCAGCCCAGCCCCAGCGCCTGCGAGTCCCCGATGACAAGTGTCACGGGGCCCCGGGCGCCGGCGCATGTCTCGAGGGCGGACTCCAGCTCGGCGTCGACCTTGGTCGCGAGGCGCCGACACTCGTCGAGGTAGGGGAGCACACGGCGCTCCGCCTGACGACCTGTGTTGGCCTCGACGACGGCGAGGATGCGGCTCTCCTCCGGCCCCAACCTGGCCCTGAACTGGGCATCGAGCCCCCGGGAGTACACCGCGGCCGCGCCAATGGCGATCATCAGCAGGCTGCCGGCGAGCCAGCCGCCGAAGATGGCCCTCCGGGAGAACCGGGGTGTCCTGAAAGGCGTCTCGACCCAGCGGTAGGTCGCCTCCGCGAGCGCGAAGGTGGCGACGACGAGCCCGGCAAGCTCCAGCGGCGTCGGCACACGCCCGAGCCCATGCCGCGCAAAGGCGAAGAGCGGCTGGTGCCAGAGGTAGGCTCCATAGCTCAGCAGGCCCGCGCGCACGGCGAGCGGATGGGAGAGAAGCCGGCCGGCCCAAGTCCGGGCATCGGAGAAGGCCAGGAAGAGGGCGGTCCCGAGAACCGGCAGCAGCGTCCAGAGGCTCGGCGTGGGCACGGTCGCCGGAAGCAGCGCGATGGACCCGAAGACGAGGAGGAGCCCGGCCCCCGAAAGCAGGTTCCGGAGCCACCCTGCCAAGGCCCGGCCGGCAAGCCTGGCGAGCGCGAGCGTGACCGCGACGCCGGCGAGCGGCTCCCAGAAGCGGCTCGGGAGCAGGAAGAAGCTGGCTTCGGGCCGGATGGCGCCTCCCACGTGCGCCACAGCGAGGCTGAGGAGCAGGATTGCGGCCACGGCCACCTCGAGCGATCGCCGACCGAACCGGCGACACAGCAACAGCAGCCACGGGAAGACGAGGTAGAACTGCTCCTCGACAGCGAGGCTCCATGTGTGGAGCAGCGGCTTGAACTCGTTGGCGGCGGCGAAGTAGCCGCTCTCGCGCCAGAAGAGCATGTTCGAGACAAACAGCGAGACCGCGACGAGGCTCTCCCCGAAGTCGACGAGGTCACTCGGCATCAGCAGCCAGCCGGCGACCGGGACGCAGGCGGCCATGACCACGAAAAGCGCCGGCATGATCCGGCGTGCCCTCCGCTCGTAGAACCTGAGGATCGAGAAGCGGTCCTCGTCGACCTCGGACAGGAGGATGGTCGAGATCAGGTAGCCACTGATCACGAAGAAGACATCGACGCCGAGGAAGCCTGCGCTGAACCCGGGCACCCCGGCGTGAAAGAGGATGACCGACACCACGGCCACCATCCTCAAGCCGTCAACCTCGGCGCGGTACTTCATCGTCAGGGGCATCGTTCGGGAGAAGGCCGGGGACTAGCCTGCGGCTTGCGCCCCCGCAACGTCGAGACGGCGGTCGCGCCAAGGGACGGAGCCGCCGGC
>JBILLP010000255.1:0-5539 GCA_044376025.1 Bradymonadia bacterium | reverse complement strand
GGCGGGCCGGGCGGCTGGCTCATCGTCGCGGAGCCCGAGCTGCACCTCGGCCGCGAGACCAGCGCGCTCGATGTGCTTGTCCCCGACCTCGCCGGCTGGCGGCGCGAGCGGCTGCCGAGCCTGCCGAACGCGCCCGCGGTCGAGCTGGCGCCCGACTGGGTGTGCGAGATCCTGTCGCCGACCGGCGCGACGCGCGACCGCGGGCCCAAGGCCGCGCGCTACCTGCACCACGGCGTGGCCTGGCTGTGGTTCATCGACCCCGACAGCCGCTACGTCGAGTGCTGGGAGGCGCGCGACGGGCGCTGGACCCAGGCCGGCGTCTGGCCCGGCGACACCCGCGAGGCGCGCATCCCACCCTTCGACGCGGTGGCGATCGACCTCACCCCCTGGTGGGTCGACTGAGGCGGCAGCGGCGATTCGCCCCTTTGCGCGGGCTGCGCGCCCACCTAGGCTCAAACACCGAACCCGTGTCGAGAGGTGCTCCGTGACTCGCTTCCGCCGGCGCCACATGCTCCTGTGCCTCGCCCTGATCGCGCCGTCGGCCGGATGCACCGGCACCGATACCGAGGCCGCGACCGACGCCATCGACGGCTCCGCCGACGACACACGCATCGACGACACACACAACGAGCCCGGCACGACAGACCGCGAGCTCGCGGAGCGAGCCGTCGACCCCGTGCCGCGCGGCGTCGTCTGGACCTCGACCGTGCCCGAGCCGGCGGCGTGCGCCTCGCCCGCGAACTGCATCGACGACTACCTCCGCCTTGTCGACCGGGCGGCCGCGTTCGCACGCCCGACCGACCTGTCGATGCTGCCCGCCTTCCTTGCGGAGACCGACGCGGGGCGAGTCCCTCAGCTCGCGCCCCCGCTCGCCGACGACGCGCTCCGCGACCGCATCATCGAAGAGCTGAACCTCGGCTTTCTGCTCGACCGCATCGAGGCCCGGTCGCTCGAGGTCGCCGTGGTGTCGGAGCAGCCGCGCGAAGGCTACCTCGAGCGCACGCTGCGCATCACCGACCCGTGGGTGGGCCGCTTCGACGCGCTGCTGCTCCTGCCGACCACGCCGGGTCCACACCCCGGCCTGGTCGCGGCGCACGGCCACGGCGACACCAAGGAGCGGTACCGCGACGAGTACCACGGCGCCGAGCACGCGCCGCGCGGCTACGTCACGCTGATCCCCGACCTGCGCGCAATGGGCTCGGGTGGTGAGGCGCTGCTCGAGGTCCGCGTGGCCCGCGAGCTGATGCAGCGGGGGTTTTCGCTGATGGGGTTGCGCGTGTACGAGCTGCTGCTTTCTGCGCGGGTGCTCCGGTCACTCGACGAGACCGCCGGGCAGCCGCTCGTGCTGATCGGGCACTCCGGCGGCAGCAGCACCGGCAACCTGCTCGTGCGCATCGACCGCGGGTTCGCCGCCTTCGTGTCTGACCACTCGGTCGATTATGCCGAATGGGTGCCCGGCCTCAACACCTACCACTGCGAGACGGTGCCGGGATTGTTCGAGGTTTCGGCGCAGATCAACGATCGGGCCACGTCGCCCGTGCCGACGCGGGTCGAGCCCTACAAGTACACCGACGGCATGGAGGGGATTTTCGCCTTTTTCGACGGCATCGCGTCGCGCCGCTGACCCCGACCAACGGCGCCTTAGAACTTGACGAAGTACATCGCCACATACCACTGGCCGCCGGCGCGGGCCACACCGGCCGCGGCGTGTGTCCAGCGCTTGTCGACTCCCGAGGCGTCCTGGCCGAGCATCGCCTCGCGGTGGCCCGAGCGCGAGTTGAGCCAGCCCCCCGAGCCGCGCACCGTCTCCTGGCAGGCCGACTCCCACGAGCGCAGGCTGTTGCGCTGCAGGTTTTCGCCGGCACTCGCCCACGCGACGTCAAAGGCGTCGAGCCGCTCGCCAAAATTGCGGCCGTCGGCGCTGTGCGCGAACACACCATTCGTCGCCATGTAGTCGGCGTACCAGAAGGCCGTCTCGTCGAGCGAGGCGTTCCACACATAGGCAGGCAGCCCCTGCTCCGCACGGTAGGCGTTGACCTCGTCGAGCACACAGCAGGCATAGCGGTGCTCGTCAGACGACGAGCAATCGAGGCCGGCCGGCGTCGTGTCCGCCGTGCCCGTATCTGCCGGCGTCGTGTCCGCCGTGCCCGTATCTACCGGCGTCGTGTCGGTTGGTGTCGTGTCAACCGGCACCGTGTCGGGCGTACCCGTGTCGGCCGGCGTCGTGTCGACCGCGCCCGTGTCGTCAAGGCCGGTGTCGGCCGGCGCCGTGTCGGCCGGCGCCGTGTCGGCCGTGCCCGTGTCGTCGAAGCCGGTGTCGGGCGTGGCGTCGAGCCCGTCGTCTCCCGTGCGGCCGGTGTCGCGGCCCACGCCGGCGTTGCGCTCGACCCCGGCCGAAGCCTCGTCGTCGGCGCAGGCGGCGGCGAGCAGCAGCAGCGCGACGAGCGGAACACGCGCCGCCGTCATGGCGCACACACCGAGATCGACTCGTTGACCGGCTTGCACGAGATGCCCGAAGGACAGTCGGCGGCCGACTCACACAGCGGGACGCAGTAGGTCGGGTCGGGGTTGCCGACGACGCCGAGCGCGCAGATGGCGGGCTCGCCGCGTACGGCGTCGCAGCTTCCGCCGGCGCCACAGGGCAGCATGCAGAAACCCTCGCCGTCGCTGCCGGTGTTGATGCAGTCGAGGCCGGCCGGGCAGTCGCCGTTGGCGCCACCGCAGGGGTCGAGTGCGCGGTCGCCTGGCGAGGCCACCGAGGTGTCCTCAACCGGGGTGGTATCGACCGCGCCGGTGTCGACCGCGCCGGTGTCGACCGCGCCGGTGTCGACCGCGCCGGTGTCGGCCGCGCCGGTATCTGCGGCGCCGGTGTCTGCCGTTGCGGTGTCGCCGTCGTCGGTGTCGTCGGCGGCGTCGCTCCTGCCGGTGTCACGGGTCGAGGTGCCGGTGTCGCGCGAGGCGGCCGAGCCGGTGTCGTCGGAGTCGCTGCCGCAGGCGGCAAGAAGGAGCAGGAGCGTGGTGGAGCTGAGTCGCCGGAGCATGGATGCCTGGGGGTGTGGTGCGATGGGGGTCTGGGGGGTCACGGTGCGTCGGCGTCGCGCAGGTTGAGGCCGCCCGGATAGGCATAGGAGACGGCGCACGACATGCCCGAGACCTCGGTGCCAAAGGGCGCTCCGGCGCTGAGCTGGAAGACGTTCGCGGCGGTTGTCCCGCCGCCCGGGGCACGCGGGACGGGCCAGCGGGCGAAGGCCCAGGTGGTGCCCGCGATCGGCTGGTCGAGCACGACCGAGGCGCGCGAGCCGTCGTTGCCACGGACCGACACGCTTGTCCCGGTGGGACCATACAGCGAAATCCAGTCCTCTGCGTAGCCGTTCGGGATCAGGATGGTGTAGAAATCGCGCCACTGCTCGTTGGGCACCAGCACGGTCAGCGCGGGGTCACCGAGCCCGACCTGGCCGGCGGCGCTGGCGCAGGTCTGCGGCACGCCCGGCGCCTGCGAGCCAGCCATGTAGTGTGCGACCTGGATCGGCCCGGTCGCGACCAGCTCGAACGGCTGGTTCGTCGCAAACTCCGCCCACTGGCCGGCAGACAGGCGTGCGACGCCTGCGCTCCAGCCGCGGTCTGAGAGTGGCAGGCTGGCGCGAACCTCGGTGCCATCGTTCGCGGCGATGACCCTGAAATAGTCGAGCGCGGTGCCGCGCGGCGCAAAGGGGACACCGACGTAGCGGTCCCGCCACGCCTCGATCGGCAGCATCTGGTGCTCGATGTGGTCGGCGGTGCCGGCGGAGTTTGGGATGTAGATGCCGGCGGCCGACGAGAAGACGGCGACCGGCTGGTCGGCCTCGATCGACATGCCGGTGATGTCGGTCGAGAAGCGTGTCGCCAGGTTGAGCACCTGCCCCTGCCGCAGCGCGAAGCTGCGGGGGGACCGGTCGTCCCAGCCGTCCATGACGCCCTCTTCTCCGAGCTCGCTGTCTTCGGGGCTGCGGATCTCGTCGGGCGAGATGACGGTGACGTTGGTGGTGCCCTCTGCGACGGCGACGACGGTCGCGGCGGCGTACCAGGTGACGCGCGTCTTGTACGACAGGATGCGGTAGCTGCCGGTGAGCGCGTTGACGGGGAAGAGCAGCGAGGCGTCGTTCGACTGGACCGCGACGTTGTCGAGCGGGTTGAACTGGTGCGCCGCGACCGGGATGTCGGAGACGATGCGGAAGGCGTTGTCGGTGATCGAGGTGGCGTAGATGTCGTTGCGGGGCATCTCGATGATCTGCAGCCCCTGCGGCGCGACCGACACGGTGCGGATCGCGGTGGCGAGGTCTGACGACGCGTAGACTCCCACGGTGGCGGGGGTGCTGCCGGGGTTCGAGACGACGACCGCCCAGGTCTGTGCCTCTGCGCCGCCGCGCCCGTCACCACCGATCGAGTTGCCGCGGTCCTGCGGCAGGTCGACCGCCCAGTACTCGCAGCCGAGGTTCGAGGGCAGCTTCTCGTTCTCGGTGCAAGCGTCGGCGCCGGAGCCGTCGGTGTCGGGCGGGCTGATGTCGGGCGGCTCGGTCGTGTCGGCCGGTGCGGTGTCGGAGGTGTCGACGGGCTCGGTCGTGTCAACCTCGGTGTCGTCACCGGTCTCACCCGTGTCGGCGCCTGGCTCGCCCGTGTCGGCGCCTGGCTCGCCCGTGTCGTCGGCCGTGCCGTCGTCGCGGCCGGTGTCGCGACCGGTGTCGCGCCGGCCGCCGGTGTCGACGGTGTCGTCGCCGGCGCCCTCGTCACTGGAGCAGCCTCCGGCCACGAGCAGCGCGGCGGCGAGGCAGGCGCGGGTCCACGGGCTCAGTGTCGGAATGCGGAGTGTCATGGCGGCGCTGCGGGTGCGGGGACGAAGCCCGTCACACTCGCCCAAGGCGCGGATCGGGTGAAGGGCGGACACGGTTCGTTTTAGACGCAATTGGGCGGGGCCGGCAACGCGGCTCCCGCCGGCCACCCGGGTTGACGGGGCGGCGTGGCGCCTGCTGGGCGCACTCGCGGTCGCCGGGTCCGCGCGGGACTTGCGGGGGGGGGCGATCCCCTCTAGGGGGCGAGCGCTCCATGTCGACGGTACGCCGTCGGGTGGGGTGTGGTGTCTTCGGGTCTGCCGGTTCGCGCGAGCGGAGCGGCCAGGGTGGTGTTGTCCCCCAACCGGGCGAGGTCCCTCAGGAGTCGAGCGATGGCGAAGGTGCTGATTGTCGGAGCCGGTGGCGTTGGTGGTGTCGTGGCGCACAAGTGCGCGCAGCTCCCCGGGGTGTTCAGCGAGATCGTGCTCGCGAGCCGCACGCTGTCGAAGTGCGACGACATCGCCGCGCAGGTGCTGCGGCGCACGGGCCGCACGATCCGCACGGCGCGGGTCGACGCCGACAACGTCTCAGAGATGACGGTGCTGCTCGAGGCGGAGCGGCCCTTCATGGTCATCAACGTGGCGCTGCCCTACCAGGACCTGACGATCATGGACGCCTGCCTCGCGGCGGGCATCCACTACCTCGACACGGCGAACTACGAGCCGCCCGACACG
>JBILLP010000254.1:0-5545 GCA_044376025.1 Bradymonadia bacterium | reverse complement strand
GACATCACGATCACCAGCGGGCCCTACGATCAGGGTGTCTGGACTCAGATGGTCCGGACCTTCTCGGCCGTCCTCGCCGAAGAAATCCGCTGAGCCTCGACGCGCCGGTTGCCTTCTGGCGCATACCCGGTCAAATGCTTCGGCGCCCACCCGGGCGCCGATGTCCGTTTTTGGGGTCGTATGCGCCACCGACTTCTCGCCATCCTCGCCCTGGGCCTCGCGACCTCTGCACCGGCGGCTTCGGCCGCCCAGCACTCGCCGGCTGACGTTGGCGGGCTGAACGGGCAGCTCGAGCCCCTCGATGGTTCGAGGCTGCTGCGTGCGGGGACGGTCTCGATGACGAGCCAGCCCGCGGGCCTAGCCTTCTCACAGGGCCCGTCGCTTCGCTTCGAGACGACCACCGCGCTGCAGTCGGGCTCGTCAGGAATGGGCTTTGATGTCAGGCTGACCACGGGAGGCAGCGGAAGCCTCGCGACGGCCTTCCTGCTCCAGTCAGACCCCGTCGAGCACCGGCTGCTAACCGGCTACAGCCTCGCCTTTGGTGTCGACTCCGTTGCGGTGGGTGCGACCTGGCGGACCGGCCAGGACCCCCTCTCAGGCTCGATCGACGGCGTTGCCCGCGGTGACGTCGGGGTGATCTGGCGCGCAACGAACCTGTTCGGGGTCGGGTACGACCTTGGGCGCGAACGGCGGGACGGCAGGGTGTCGCTGACCGACCACACCTTCACCGTTGCCCTCCGCGACCCCCGTGACCGCCTTGGCGTCGAGGTCTCGTACCTCGTGTCGGGAGCTTCGGAGCAGGCCCTCGAGACCCGCGGGCAGTGGCGCACGGGCCCGGTCAGGCTCTTCGCCGCTGCGCGCATGCCGACCGACGCCGGCGATGTCTCGCTCTGGCACGCGGGCGTCTCCCTTGCGCTTGGTCCAGCGAGCCTGTCGACGGCCGGTGGCCGAGGCGGCGGCCCGGGGACCGACGTACTGCTGTCGCAGGCCTTCGAGCTGAGCTCGCGCCACGAGACCGGGGCCTGGGTCGATCCGGACCGGCTGCTCCGGATCTCGTTCGGCGGTCCCGCCGAGGAACGGCCCACGCCGGGCTACTTCTCGACGCGGGGACGCGAGTTCACGGACGTCCTGCTGACGCTCGACCGCGTTGCCCGCGAGGACCGCCTTGCAGGCGTGTACGTCGAGCTGCGCGGCATCACCTCAGGCGCCGCGCAGATTCACGAGCTCCGGCAGGCCCTGCTCCAGGTGCGCGCATCGGGCAAGCATGTGGTGGCCTACCTCGACAGCACCACGATCCGAGACCTCTACGTGGCGTCGGCGGCCGACTGGGTCGTCGCGTCGCCCTCTCTGCAGCTACTCGAGACCGGGATCGGCGTTGAGGGCTACTACCTTGCCGAGCTCCTCGCGAATCTCGGCATCGAGGCTGAGTTCGTCAGGACCGGGCCCTACAAGTCAGCACCTGAACGCTACCTCCGCTCGGAGCCATCCCAGGAGGCGAGGCAGCAGCTCGATGCCTACCTTGAGGACATCTACGCGGAGCTCCATGCCGCCCTCGCGGAGCGCTGCGAGGAGGAGAAGCTCGACGCGCTGCTCGCACATCCCCCGATGACCGCGGCCGGGCTGAAGGAGTGCGGGCTCGTGCAGGAGGTCGGGTATGACCACGACGTCAAGGAGCTCTACCGCAAGAAGTTCGGGCGGCCGCTCGTGCTTGCGAACCGGGAGCCATCGGATGACGAGCGGGAGCCGCTCTGGCGTTCGGATCGCCAGGTCGCCGTGCTCCACATCCAGGGCGAGATCACGCTCGGGCGAAGCACCACCAGCCCACTGACCGGCTCGGTCTCGGTCGGCAGTGACACCATCGTGGCCATCGCGGAGGCACTCCGGACAAACCCCGATGTCGCTGGCGTGATCGTACGCATCGAGAGTCCGGGCGGCTCCGCACAGGCGTCTGACGAGATCGCCGCGGCGCTGAAACGGCTCTCAGACAAGAAGCCCACCGTGGTCAGCATGGCGTCGGTGGCAGCGTCGGGCGGGTACTACGTCGCGAGCATCGGCGCGCCGATCGAGGTGACGCCGCTCACGCTCACCGGCAGCATCGGTGTCTACGCCGGGACCTTCGCCATCGAGGGGCTGACGCGCGACCTCGGCATCGGACGGGCCTTCTTCGAGCGCGGTGGCCGGTCAGACTACTTCGACCTTCGGCGCTGGGATGATGCCGACAGGGCCGCCGTCGAGCGAAGTGTCGACCTCAGCTACGACCGCTTCACGTCGCTGGTCTCAGGGAGCCGCGGGCTCTCGCCGTCCGAGGTGCTCGAGCTCGCCGGGGGGCGAATCTGGTCAGGAAGCGATGCCGTCGAGCGTGACCTGGCCGACGGGACCGGTGGGTTCATGGCGGCGTGGAACCGGGTGCTCGATGAGGCCGACCTGACCCCGGAGCGCGCCCGGGTGGTGCACTACCCGCGTGTCGAGCCTCTCTTCTTCGCGTCGCCGCTCGCGGCCGGGATCGCGCTGCGCGTCTCCGGCGCTGGGCAGGGTCCGGACCAGGGCGCCGTCACCGAGGCCATCCGGGGTATGGGGCTTGCGCCGCTGATCACCGCGCTCGAACCCATGCTGCGGTCTCGCGGAGCGGAGCCGCTCGCGCACCTCGACCTGGTGTGGTCGGCGCCCTGACGCGGACGCGAAGGGGTCAGCGAGGGGCTCGGAAGGTCAGCGTCGAGGGCTGGCCCGGCTCGATCCTGACGGAGCGCTCGTCAGAGAAGGTCCGCAGCGAGACGAAGTAGACCTTCACACGGTGTTCGCCTGCCGGGAGCGAGTGGTTGCGGAGCGGCGTCTCCGCGGAGACCATGCGTCCGTCGACCCAGACCTGGCCGTAGGGGATCGCCTGCACGCTGAGCGTGCCAGCGCCTGTCGGAGCCGCGGGCGCGGCCGACGCGCTCGGCCGGGGCGCCGGAGCCGGAGGTGCAGACGGGGCGGACGGCCTCGTGTCGCGGGGCCGCGCCGCCGGCGGCGCGGCCGGAGCAGCCTGAGCGGCCCGCGGGGCGCGCGCGGCTGGCTGGGCCTGCTCCCTGGCCGGGCTACGCTGGACCGCGGCCTTCGCGGGAGTCGCCTCGGGGGCCGCGCCGGTCCCGGCAGCCGGCTTCATCTCGGCGACGGGATCGCCGAGCCGCAGCTCGATGGTCTTGTTCTCCGCATCGCCGGGGCTCCAGGTCACGCTCTGCGTCACGGCCGGGCGGTCCGGCAGCGAGGCCGTGATGCTGTAGGTGCGACCAAAGTCGAGGCCCGAGACACTGGCGGGCGAGAGCCCCGCCTCGACGCCGTCGACGGTGACCTTCGCGCCGGTGGGAACGGTGGTGACCGTGGCGCTCGCGACGAGCTTCTCGAGGCTGTACGCGCGCTGGACCGGCGCGGTGTCCTTGATCGAGAGTCGATCTCGAATCTCGCGGTAACCGTCCATCCGAATGAGGATTTCGTACTCCTTGCCAATCTCGAGGCCGCTCAGCGTCAGCGGCGTTGCGTTCGCCTCGAGGCGACCATCGACGGTCACGCGCGCACCGGCGGGCTGCGTGAAGACTGCCGCGGAGGCGGCTCCAGGCGTGGCAACCGCCGCCGGCGTGGGGGGGGCGACTGCGACCTTGGGCGCTGACGTGGTCCTGACCGCCACGGCGATCAGCACGAGGATCGTGACCACGAGCGCGCCGCTCAGGGCCATCACGAGCCCGCGCGAGCCGTCCGCGGCCGCTGCACCCGGGGTCGATGCGGAGCGGGCACGCTGCGACGCGAGGCCGTCAGCGATGATGATCGGCTGCTGCTCCGCGTCACGCCGTCGAGGTGGCTGCAGCTCGGAGACACCCGGGGCTCCGTGGTGCAGCGGCTTGGCAGGCGTCTCCGGCTGGGCGCTTCGCCAGACGTTGGTCTTGAGGTCCTCGTCGTCGAACAGCGGGACAGGCGCCGCCTCAGCTGGGGCATCGGTGTTCAGGATTCGCGTCGGCGCGTCGTCGAAGGCGGCGGCGTCACCGGCGCTGCTCGACTCCGCGCGGAGGCCTACCTCCGTGGCCGACGGCGGCGCTCCCGGTGGCCGAGGCGGCGGGGGCGTCGCGGCCGGCGGCGCAAAGGTCGCGGTGGCCGCGGCCCTCGGCTGCGCCGGCCCCCCAGGATAGGGCGACGGCGGGTAGTTCAGGCTTGTCGACGACGGGGGCGGCGGTGCGGCGGGCGCCGCGGCGCCGAGCCCCGGATAGGGTGCAATGGCGGGAGCGGGCGCGGGACGCGGCGGGTAGGCTGGCACGGCGCCCGTCTGCCCGGGTGGGTAGAGCAGGTTCGTCGCCGGCTGAGGCGGGTAGGCAGGCACGGTGCCGGTCGGACTTGGCGGGTAGACCGGAGCGGCCGCCGGCTGGCGCGGCGGGTAGGCCGGGACCGCGCCCGTCGGGCTGGGCGGGTAGTGGGGAATCGTCGCAGCATGGGGGGGCGGAACCGCGACGGGAGGCGCTGCGTGGGCGTCGGGTGCGGGCGGGACGGCCGGTGCGCCGAGCATCATCGTCGCCGCCGGCGGGGGCGGTGGCGCGGCAGGGATCGCGCCGGTGGCCGGTCGCTTGAAGAACGGGTCCTGCAGCAGCGGGTCGGACGATGGGTCTCGGGAGGGCGGGTTGCGGGTCGCCATGTGCCCCTTCGATGCGGTATGGTACGTCTCAGCTCGCGGCGCCCCGCTTTAGCACCAACGCGGGGCTTCGTGTAGCGCAAACCCGGGGCGGCCCGCCGTTCGCTTGAATGCCCGAGAGGATTCCATGAGTCTGTTCACCCGAGTCGACCACATCGGCATCGCTGTCCGCTCGCTGGATCAGGCGATCCCGCTCTACCGCGACACGCTGGGGCTGCACCTTGAGCTGATCGACCAGGTCGATTCGCAGGGCGTCCGCGTCGCCTTCTTCGCCTGTGGCGAGACGCTCATCGAGCTGCTCGAGCCGACGCGGGCCGACAGCCCGATCGCGACCTTCATCGAGAAGCGCGGCGAGGGGGTCCACCACATCGCCTTGGCGACCGACAGCCTGGCAGAGGCACGCGAGCTCGCGATTGCGCGGCGTCTGCGCCTGCTGAGCGAGGCGCCCATCGACGGGGCCCATGGCAAGATCATCTCGTTCGTGCACCCGAAGGACATGCTCGGGGTGCTGCTCGAGTTCTGCCAGCGAAAGCCAGACGCCCACTGAGCTGCAGGAAGCGTTGACGCGGTGCGCCGCCGAACAACGCGGCGAGGCGCGTTGACACGGGCTTTTTGCGCATGGTACGACGCCCTCGCTGGATTTGGTTGAGAGGACTCGGCGAACTCGGAGTGAACATGCGGAGAATCGGTCTGCTTGGGTGGTTGGTGTCGCTTCCGGTGGCGTCGATGGCGTGGGCGCAGGAGCCTGCCGGTACACCGGACTCCACTGCAGGGCAGTCGGGTGGTGACGGCGCGGCGGGCGAGGCCCCGACCGAGACGGCACCCGCAATCCCGACGGCTCCGCCTGTGACGCCGAGCGTCGATGCGCTGCGGCCGGCGATGCAGCCGCGCGCC
>JBILLP010000253.1:0-5553 GCA_044376025.1 Bradymonadia bacterium | reverse complement strand
CGGACGCCTGGAGCAGGAGCGGCGACATGCGGAGGTACTGTCCCGGAGGAGGGCGTAACTCGCCCTGGCCAAGGCTTGGGCAGGATCGAGGGAGCGAAGTTGGTATCAAACGGGGGGAGCAGGGGTCAACCCTTTCTGGTCACCGAAGCTGCTTGTTCCAGGCACCCGGGCGCCGTGGGTCCCGCGATCGCGTCGATCCCGAGTCCCGGCGGGGCGCCTAACGCCCCGCCGCCCCTGTCGAGACGGCCGGCCTGAGCGACTCACGGCCTCGGAACACGGAGACCAGCTCCCACGTGCCCAGCCGCATCGCCGCCGGCACCGGGCCCTCCCAGCTGAAGCGGCCATCGTCGAGGGTACTTACGCTGCCGAGCCGACGCCCGTGGGCACCCTCTTCGGCGTCCTGGGCGTAGACAACCAGGTCGATCGACGCCGATGCAACGGGACGCAGATCGGCCGTGGTGAGGCGACCTGCGACGACCAGCCGCTCTCCGCGCCTGACGGTCGTGGGGCTCGCCTCGAACTCGAGCCGTGTCGGGATCCGCGCGACCTGGCTGGCCGCGTCACCCCGGTCGTCAGCCACCGGCGGTTCGGCCCCGGGGGCGCCGAGGACCTGTGCGGGAGGTGCGGGTGGCTCCGGCGGGGTCGCCGGAGGCATCGTGGGCGCAGGCGCTGCGGCGATCGAGTGAGAACCGCCCATGTCGACACGGCGCCAGCCAGCGCCCGGGACACGGACCTCTGCGAAGGCGTGCGTCTCGTTCGTGACGACGTGCGCGTCGTAGCCCAGCTCGCGCGCGGTCGCGGCGAAGGCCGTGGCGCGGTGCCGGCACACGCCGCGCTGCTGCCGCAGGATCGTCCGGAACAGTGACTCCCCGGGCTCCGGTGCTGCAAGGGCCTCGACGACGAACGACGAGAAGTAGGCGTGCAGCGCTGGGAGCACGACCTCTCCCCGCCGCTCGGACTCGAGCCCGAGCCTCTGCAGCAGCCAGGCGACGTCGCTCCCCGGCACGGGACGATGGGGGACCGCATGCGACGGCAGCCGCTCCGTGCCGGCGTCGTACGACAGCGGGGTCGCGACGGTCCATCGGATGCTCCGGGCCGTGGCGTCCGCTCGGAGCCGGTACCGGAATCGCCCGAGAGCGTCGCGCTCGATATCGACCGCATCGCCCGAGTCGGACTCCGTGGAAAGCACCAGCATGTCGGGTGAAAGCGACGGCAGTGGGGCCCAGTCGCCGCGGACGGGGTCGACGATCAGTCCCCGGGCCCGCCGGGACTCCGCTTGAGCCACACCCCGGTCCGGGGCAGCAGACCAAGGACCCTCGGTCACATCGAACGACGGCACCCCGGCACGCCACTCGAGGCGATCCCTGACGCCGATGCGCTTCCAGGGGATTGAAGGCGGCGTGTACACCTCGACATAGGGCGGCGGATTCGATTCCCCGGTGCGGTCGTCGAGCACCATCGGGCTGTCGCCGGCTCCCCCGTCACCCTCGGTGAGCTGTGGCTGCCCGGACCCCGCGGCACCCGGCTCGCCGTCGGGCGCGCTGCCCGGACCGGCAGTCCGGGCGTCAGGAAGCGCGTCAGTCAGGAGCTGTCGCAGCTCATCGTCGAGGCCCCCGCCGTCGCCCGAGCCACCCGCTTCGTCGAGCCCGGACGACGAACGCCCTGCCGCCGCCGCGGCGAGCTCGCCGGGCGATGGCTCGCCAACGGCACCGCCGCCGCGACTGCCCGGACTCGCCGGGTCGACCACGCTGGGCTCATCGACCGGATCGATGCGGTCGAGCTCTGCCGTCAGGAACAGCTCGTGGAGCACGATCGGCGCCTTCGCCGCCCCAACGGCGGCGAAGCAGAGCAGGGCGAGCGCGATGAGCGCCGTGCGAGCGTTCCGTGGCAACCGCATGAGGGGCCTTGTGGTCGCGCCCCGGCAACAAATCAACCGGTGCTGCTGAAGAGAGTGCGAGGGCCCGGTGATGCCCGCATTCACGGTCTGGAGGTCACATGTTGACGCGTTGGTTCGAGCCTCTCTGGCAGGTCCTCTCGAAGCTCGGTGGCGACGACCCCGGGGCCCTCGCTGAGACCGGTGCTGCCGGGGGAGAGCACCCCGCGCCGTCGGAGCGTGCGCGGGTCAGCGTCGTCTTCGACGCCTGGGTCACCGGGCACTCCGCCCGTTGCGAGGCTGCCGACCTGGTGGTCGTGCCCGCCGCGTGGAACCGGCGAGGAGAGCTGCTTGCGCTGCTCCTGACGACGCTCGGCAGAGAGTGTGCGCGGCGGGGATGCGCCGCGGAGGTGGCGCTGCTCGTCTCAGGTCGCGACGCGCCGCTGCGCGCCGTCGCGACGCACTGGATCTCGCGGACTCCCGCGTTCGTGACGCTCCGCGTCGAGTTCGGCGACGATCACGCGGATTGACACACCAATTTGGGGCGACGAAGGAGGAATCCCGACGTGTACCTGTGTCACCCGCAGGTTCGGCGCCACCGCCGCAGGAGCTTCCCGTGTCATCCGTGTCCAGCAAGACCGACGCCGGCTTCCCGGCGCGGGAAGAATCTGACGCCGCGTCTCCCGCGCCGAACCGTGTTCCGGCCAAGACGATGATGGGGGTGTCGTTCAAGTTCGACGATGAACCCGTCGAACCGGCCGATGCGCCTGAGGCACCTGCCCCCGAGGAGCCCTCGGCGGCCGCAACCGCGCCGCCAGCGGAGGGAATCGATGCCGTGGTGAGTGAGCGTCGCCGCTCGCTCGGCCTCAAGACCATGCACCTGACGTCGCTCGATTCGCTCGACTGGAGCGTTCCGGGTGGCGTGCGACCGGCGTCGCCCCCGGCCGCCGCGGCGTCGCCCCCGGCTCCGTCCGCCACGGACGAACGTTCGGGCTCTTCGTCGATGGGCGAGGGCTCAGCGCGTCCGGCTCCCCTCCCGCTTCCGCGCGCCCGGGTCCACTCCCCCTCGTCGAGCCCGGTGGTCGAGGATGCCTCTTCGGGACCCGGACCGGCTGCGCAACCCGCGGCGTCGGAGTTCCACGCACCGGGTCATGCCGTCACCACGCAGCGCAATGCGGCTCCAGCTCCGGCGGCCCCGCGCACGATGATGCTGAGTTTTCGGGATGTGGCCGAGGCCGTCGACCTGAAGGCCGCCGCCGAGGCACTCCTTGTGGGCAGTCGCGAGGCCAGTGCTCCGCCGGATGTCGATCGCCGTGCGCCGTCCTCGACTGCGCCGATGGTGGCCACCCGCCCCGACCCGGAGGAGAACCCCGTTCCCGCCGCAGGCGCGCCGCCCGTGCCGACCTCGACGGGTGAATACGGAGGGACGCTGCTCTTCAGCGCCTCGTCGATCGAGATGGCGAAGCTGCAGTCGAGCGCGGCGGCGGTGTTGGCGCCTGAGCGGAATCAGGCCGCGCCCACCGCTGTCGAGGCTAGCCCGGAACTTGCCCCGCCAGCGTCGCGTCAGGCCCGCGAGGTGCCGTCTGCCGAGGCGTCGGAGAGTGTCGGGCGCCGAAGTGGCACGGTCCTCTTCTCTGCGGATACCATTGAGCGTGCGGAGGCGGCGATCCGGGGGAGCGGGGTCCATGCGGGTTCTGGGGCAAGCCTCTCAGAGTCGCGCACGGAGCTGCCGCCGCGACCCGCGCTCGGTGCCGGTTTGGCTCCACGACCTGCGGCGGGTAAGGCTCCGGTGAGCCAGGCCCCGGATGCCGCGCGGCGTGAGCGCCCACCAGCGCCGATGCCACGGACAGAGGAGAGCGAGGTGGAGCCTCGTCAGAAGCTCCCTGTGGCCTGGATCATCGGAGCCGTGGTGATCGCGCTGGCCGTCATCGCTGCCCTGCTCCTGCGCTCGTGATGGTCGCTGCCGCGAGGGCCGCGTTGTGGGGCGTTGTTGCATTCGCCGGCTGCGCGGCTCCGGTGGAGTCGGTTTCGGATGTGGGCCCGTGGGAGCCCAAGGCGGCCTCCGACCTGTTCTCCGACACGATGCTCCTGCCCGCGAGCGCGCCCGACCAGCGGTTCGATGTCGAGTGGTCAGGGCTCCGCGCGCCCATCCGCTGGAGGCTGATGCGCGGTGACGAGCCGGTCGTGTCGGGTCAGGTCGAACCTCGGGAGGCCTGGATCTCGGGATTGCCCGGGGGCGACTCCGGGCTCCGGCTCGAGTTGCGTGGAGCCGAGCCAGAGGTCGCCGACTTCTCGGTGCGCTGGCGTCGCCGCCCTGCCTTCGATGGCGAGCCTAACGAGGCCGACAGCGCCGCTGCCGAGTGTGACGGAAGCGGGTGCGTGTCGATCCTGGGCTGGCCGGCCGATCGCGACACCTTTGTCGTCACCGCGGAGCGCAACGGAGGGCTCCTGTTCCGCGTGAGCGGGGTGCCGAACGGCAAGGTCGAGCTGACGGCAACTGGCCCCGGGCTCTCGCCGACACTGGCCGTGTCGCCGGCACCGGGCGCCGATGCGATGCTCCGGCTGCCGAGCCCCACGGTCAAGGGCAGCCGGTTCGAACTCTCGGTCTCGGAGTCGGGCGGTGCGCCGCCGAGCATGACGCCCTTCCAGGTCCGGGCCGAGTCAACGCTCAACTAGTGCGTTCAGGCGACCCGGTTGCCGTCGCGGTGGTTGTTGCCGTCGCCCGACAGCTTTGAGGTTCGGTCGGCGACAATGTCGACGGGGTCGAGGGCGGCGACGTTGTGATGGATGTAGCAGCGGGACATTGACACTGCGGAGTCGTACGCCGCGACGCCAGCGCCGCGAACTGGCACCGACTTGCGGATGGCGGTGTTCCAGCCGACCTCGCAGTGCTCGATCCGGATCGTGGCATCGGTCGAACCCTGCCCGGACTTCTCGACCTGGATGCCACGCCCGACCGCGAACGCCCCGCCTGCCTTCAGCGCGCCTGCCGAGAAGAAGGCGACCACGCACCGTTGGAGCCTCACCGCCTGGCAGTTCGTGATCAGGACACCGCTCGCCGCCTCGGAGCCGAAGAAGAAGAGGCCCTCGACCAGGACGTTCCGGCAGTTCCGGATCTCGAGGCGGAAGGGGCGGCCGGCGTCATCGTCGGGCGCGGCGAGTACGGCCCACGGGAGTTGCCCGAAGTCCTGGTCGACCGTCGCAGCGTCGGTCGGCGAGCCTGCGGCGATCTCGCGGAGGTCGGCGAAGGTGCTGTTGACGATTCGAAGGTTGTCGAGGCCCTCGATGACGATGTTCTCGAGCTGGGCTCCTTCGAGCATGGCCGCGTGTGCCCGCCGCGCATCGGCGGTCGAGGCGGCAAGGCACCAGGGGACGTTCGTGTTCGAGGCACGGCCGGTCCACCACTGCTCCCAGGGGGACTCGCCGCGCTCGCGATGCAGCAACGGCCGATGCGAGGGCAGGAACTCCACCGGGATGACGCGAATCTCGGCAACACGCATGCGGTCGGCCGCCGCCCGATCTCCTCGGCCCCGCTCTCGTCGCACGTACTCGAGGGCCGCGCCAATCGTCCTGAAGGGCGCCTCGGCAGAACCGTTGGCGCCTCGGTCGTTGCCATTCGGCTGCACGAGCAGGACGGCGGGCTGGATCACGGTCACCGGCGCCGCGCCCGAAGACAGGGC
>JBILLP010000252.1:0-5578 GCA_044376025.1 Bradymonadia bacterium | reverse complement strand
GAGCGGGTGCCCCGGAGGCAATGCCTACGGCATCGTGGCGTTCAATTCGGGCGGGCTCATCCTCGAGAACAACTCCGTGCTTCCCGGGAACGGCGGCGCCGGCAGCGCAGGTGCGACAGCCGGGACAGCTGGTGCCAACGGCGGTAACGCCAACAGCAACGCCGTGGGTGCCGGAACCTGCAATTTCGACGGCGGCGGCTCCAATGGCGGGACCATCGGTTCGGGTGGCTGTGCGAACGGCGGCAACGGAGGTCGCGGTGGCAACAGCGGCCAGGGTGGCAGCGCCGGCGGCGCGGGCGCGACCAACGGTGGTGGCGCCGGCGGCGGCGGCGGTGGTCCCAACGCGACCGGTGCCAGCTGCAGCGGGAACAAAAATTCTTCGGCCAACGGCTCCGCGGGCAACGGTGGCGCGGCAGGCAGTGCCGGCACTCCGGGCAACGGCTACACGCTGTCGAGCAACTACTGGCGCGCCAACGGCGGCGGCGGCGGCGGTAACGGCAGCAACGGCGGCGGCGGCGGCGGCGGCGGCGGCTCGGCCGGCGAGCGAGGCCAGAACATCTTCGGCTCGAACTGTGTCGCTGATGATGGCAACGGTGGCGGAGCCGGTGGCAACGCCGGCTGCGCTGGCACGGCCGGGTCGGCTGGCTGCGGTGGCGGAGCCTCGTTCGCCCTGTATGTTGTGAACAGTTCGTCGCTCGAGGTGAGGGGCGGCACCTATGATCCCGGTATCGGCGGCAACGGCGGTGCGGGGAACACGGGTGGCAAGGGCGGCAACGGTGGCAGTGGCGCCGGTGGCCGGGCAGACTGCACCTCCCACGTGGGTCGTAGTGGCAACGGTGCCGGCGGCGGCGGCGGCGGCGGCGGCGGTGGCGGCGGCGGCGGTCAGGGTGGCTTCTCTGTCTCGATCTTCAGGGCGAGCGGGACGGTCAACGTGTCGTCGTTGCCGAACTTTGGGACCTGCCAGGCCGGCACCGGCGGCGCTGGCGGCGCCGGTGGTGGCGCCGGGAATGGCGGGAATGGTGCAGGCGGCGGCAATCCGACCTCGTCGCCAGCGGGTGGGACCGGACCCGCGGGCAACAACGGCGGCACGGGAGCCAACGGCCAGTGCGCCGGCCTGATCGGTCCGTGATTCCGATCAGCGGCCCGTGAGACCGCGTCCGCGGTCCAGGTAGCCGGCCGGGTGACGCCCTCCTTGACAGGCGTCCCCGGCCGTCCTTGTTTTGGCAAGTTGCCGTCTTCTGGGAGGTTCATGGGTTCAGGCCCGAAACACGATCGCGATCGACCCTCCGGCCCGATGGTGAGTCTGGCTCGTCGTGTCTTCGGCTTGCGCGGCGAGCGACGCTTGCTGCTGGCTGCTGCGTTGACGGCGGCGACGCTGCCGGTGTCTGGAGGCAGCGGTTGCCGACCTCGATCAGTGGGCCCCGACCGTGCCGCAGAGCCATCGAGGGCACCGCTGACACCCTGCGAGGCGTGTCGTGCTGCAGTGCAGCGGGCCACATCGTGGCTGCTCGCCACCGAGTCCAACGACCCCTATCGTTGGATCTACCTTGCGGCGCTCGACCGTCGGTTTGGGCTGGATGGCGCCGAGGCGGCCCTTGAGAGGTATCGTGCGGCCGCCGCTGCGTCGCGGTTCCCCGATGTCGGTCTCTTCATGCGCTTCGGAGACCCCGCCGCCGTCCCCGACAAGTCGCTCCTGGACCAGGTGCCGTGGGACCGGAATCGTGGGGTGCTGGTGTCCCTGCACTGCGCGCGGTTCGGGTTTCCGCCGGAGTACGCTGAACATGCGCGACGTCACGCCGCCGAAGGCGGGTATCCGCTCACCCACGTCCTGTACGACATGATCCTCGCTCGGGACATGGGCTGCACGCATCCGCTGCCTCAGGCTGAGCAAGATGCCGTCGTTGAAGCCGTTGCTCGGCTTCGCACGGGTGATGTGGTGATCGGCGACCTCGAGATGGAGGCGCTATGGTTCCTCGCACTGTGGGGGCGACGGGATCTCGTACCTTCGGGCACGGTGGAGCGCGTGCTCGAAGCCCAGTGGCGGTCGGGTGGATGGGCGTTCGACGGGAACAGCCGGGTTCCTGATGCCCATGCCACGTACATTGCGATGAGCCTGCTGCTCGAACTCGCAGAGAAGCCCAGGACCCCCCTTGTGGCACCCTCGAATCCCGAGGCGACACCATGATGCGCTGGCGGGGCGTCGGCGCGTGGTTTGCAGGCACGTCGTTCCTGTTCTCATCGAGTTCCGGTTGCTTCGACGATACCGCCGACTCGGCGTGTCGCGCAGAACGTGCGACCCCGGAGGCACTTGGCGGGATCTTCGTCGACATCACGGCGACGGCCGGGCTCGCCTCGCTCGACTGGCGTTGGCCTTCGCGCATCGCAGAACTGCCCTGCGAAGGTGGTTACCTCGACCTCTCCGGAGTTGCCTCGGGCGACCTCGATGGGGACGGACACCAAGACCTCGTGCTTGCGCGTCCATTGCAGGGCCCGGTGATTGCGTTCGGAGACGGCGATGGCCACTTCGACGCCAGCCTCACGTCGGGGGTTGCGGCGATGGC
The DNA here is from genome assembly GCA_044376025.1 of Bradymonadia bacterium. GTDB lineage: Bacteria > Myxococcota_A > Bradymonadia > REDH01 > REDH01 > JBILLP01. The sequence continues at coordinate 3,017 of JBILLP010000252.1, read as the reverse complement.
TGCCTCCTCAGCCGGTGTCCTCGTTTTCGACTGGGATGCAGACGACGACCTCGATGTGCTCGTGACGGAGGCAGGCAACCACCAGGCCTTGCTCCTCGAGAACCGAGGCGGGCGTACGTTCGTCAACGTGGGTGAGGCCGCCGGACTGTGGGAGGCGCGTCCCGAGGACCTGCCCTGCGCGGCCCAGCGAAGCGCGAGCGCGTTCGACTTCGACCTCGACGGGGACCTGGACCTCTTCGTGGGTCGCTGGGACGTCAAGCTCAGGACCATGCGTCCTCGACTGCTCGTACGCGGTCCGGATGGGTACCGTGACGAGGCGGAGGCGCGCGGACTTCCGCCCTTCCCGCAGTCGTACGGTGCGTCTTGGCTCGACGTCGACGAGGATGGCTTCACCGACCTTCTGGTTGCCGGCGACTTCGGAACCACGAAGGCGTTTCGGGGGCGGCCAAGCGGATTCTTCGAACCTGCGCCGATGGCGTGGGGCATCGGGACCGGCGAAGACGGGATGGCCGGGGTCGTGCACGACTTCGATGCTGACGGTCGCATGGACTGGTTCGTCACCGGCACGCGGCTCGAGGGGCGCCTGTGCACCCACACCGGGCTCGACTGCAGCGGGAACCGCGTCTACCGGAACACTGGGAACGGGTTCACCCGCATCGAGGCCGAGCTTGGCCTCGAAGACGCGCAGTGGGCGTGGGGGGCGGCAGCGGTCGACCTCGATCTCAACGGCGTGAGCGAGCTGGTCGTGACCAACGGCTACTCACCTGTCGGCTTGCAGGGGATCCCCCCCGACGTTGCTGCCCCGTACGCGCCCTACGCGAGCGATGAGACCCGGCTCTGGGTGTCGAGACCAGGTCGGTGGGTCGACATGGCGCTCGAGGCAGGGCTGGTACACTCCGCGCTAGGCCGCACCGTGCTGCCGCTGGATTTCGACAACGACGGTGATCTCGACATCGTGATCGCGAACGGTTCGGGTCCGCCCAGCGTGTTTCGCAACGTGCAGCAGCACTCAGACCGGACAGGCGTGACGGTGGTGCTGCGCGGGTCGGGGCCAAACACGTGGGCTGTGGGGGCACTCGTGATCGCCCGCGCGGCCGGCCTGCCAGAGCAGCGTCGTCTCGTCCAGGCGGGCGGCGGTTACCTCGGTGGGCCTGAACCCTCGGTTCACTTCGCGCTGGGGCCCTCCTGCTCGCGGAGGGCAACGCTCGAGGTTCACTGGCCTGGCGGAGCGGTGTCGACCCACCCCGCGACCGGCGAGACGAGGCAGGTCATTGTGCAGTCCGGTGATCCGTGAGCCTGTTCATGCACCGCTCGCTCCTCGCCACCGCGATGTGCGCCTCCATCACGGCGGCCTGTGAGGACCCGGGCCTTGCCGTCGAGAGCAGCGTCGGCAGCCAGGAAGACGCCACCGGCTTGCAGGATGCGGGCACCGGTCCTGCGTCGCCGATGCCCGCGGCCGTAGCACGACTCCTCGAGGAGAAGTGCCAGGCCTGCCACGCCCGTGGAGCAACCGCACAGCCCATCTTTGGCTCGGTGGATGATGTCTGGGCGCAGTTGGATCGAGTCATTGCCGTCTCCGAGAGTGGCGAGATGCCGCCGTGGCAGCCCGATCGTGACTGCTCGACCTTCTGGGGCGACCCAAGGGTCAGCGAAGCCGAGCTTACCTCACTCCGCTCGTGGCGCGACGGCGTGGTAGAGCCGACCGGGGGAGCGTCGCCAACCAGCCTCGTCGAGCGGCCACCCGACGTGGTCAGCAGTCGTCACCGTCTTGTCGCGGAGCCGGCTCGCGGCGTCGACTACCTCTCGTGCGTTGCACTTGAAGAGCGCTTCGCCGCAACGGTCGGCTCACTCACTGCGTTCAGGATCGTCACCCTCCTGCCCGAAGTGACACATCACTTCGTGCTCGGGATCCTCGAGGCCGACGCGGCGCAGAGTATGCCAACGGCGGGTGGTGAGGTCTCGTGCGAGACCGACTGGAAGCGCGTCGGAGCCCAGATTGACCTTCGGCGGCCGGAGTCGCTCCCAGATGACCTCGCGATCTCGCTCGAGGGCGGACGGCGCCTTCTGCTTCAGGTACACGTCAACACCTACGAGGTCGCGGGGCCCGTGGGCAGTCCCTTCGACGTCTGGCTTGAGGGGTGGACGCGCCCGGGCGACGCCCCGGGTGTCAATCTCTCGTTCCAGTCGGTCGAGAATCGTGACTTCATGCTCCCGGCTGGCGCATCGTCGACCATCGTGACCGCGCGCCACAGCATCAACCCGGGGACGATTCTCGGGATCGTGCCGCACATGCACCTGCGCGGACGGTCCTTCTCAGCGTGGTTGCATCGTCCCGGTCAGGAGCCCGTCTGCCTCGTTCGCATACCAGGATGGGACTTCTGGTCGCAGCGTCAGTACTACCTCAACGCGGAACAGCGGTTTCATGTCGGACCAGACGACGAGATTGAGGTTCGCTGCGAGTTTGATAACAGCGCGGCTGCTCAACCGCACGTGCAGGGCGTCCGCATCGAACCCCGCGACGTCAGGTACGGTTCAACGGGTCTCGACGAGATGTGTGAGTTGGGAGTGATTCATGTTCAGGGTCGGTAGCCGCGGGGGCGGGGGCCCGGTCTGGCGATGCTCGCGGACGCTCCTGACGATGATCGTCCTTTCGGTTGCACCGATGAACGCGTGCGTCGACGCTCCTCGGTCGACCAGTGTTGGCAACCAGGGCTCCCCGGAAACGGGGGTCACCGATGCCACGGTCACTGAGAACGTTGCTGGTGAGATGGCGTCGTTGCTCTCAGGTCACTGCCTCCGCTGCCACGACGGAACGTCTGCGCTTCTGCCACTTGCGACGCTCGATGACCTTGCAGCGAACAGGGAGCGAATCGTCTCGGAGATCGTCGAGGGTCGGATGCCGCCGTGGAAGGTGGATGCAGCGTGCAACACGTACAGCAACGTCTCTAGCCTGAGCGACCGCGACATGGCGGTGGTGAGGGCCTGGTCTGTCGCGGGCTACCCGATGCCGGAACCGT
>JBILLP010000251.1:0-5635 GCA_044376025.1 Bradymonadia bacterium | reverse complement strand
ATCATCGATGACGTGGAGCTCACGCACCCCCTGTTCAGGTGGATCGGGGGCTGGCGAGACGTCAACATCGCGCGGACCCGTGTTGTGATCCCCTCGCCTGCCGACCGCGTGGTGGCCACGGCACCAGGAGGTGAGCCGATGGTGGTCGTGCACGAGGCCCTCGGGGTCCGTCGGGCCCTGGTGAGCTTCGCGCTGGAGCAGAGCGATCTGCCCCTGCGGGTCTCTTTCCCGGTCTTCTTGATCAACGCGATCTCGTGGCTCGACGGGGCCCGTGTGACAACCAACCTCGACGCGGTGGCCGGCCGGCCGGTCACCGTCCGTGTGCCAGAAGGGCACCCGGTGCTGGTCGCTCACCCGGGCGGGGTGGTCGAGCGCCCGGCGGTCGCGAATGGTCGAATGGTGTTCTTGCCCCGGCAGCCTGGATTCGTTGCCGTGCGGGCCCCGGGAGCAGGACCGGGCGGATCGGACTGGGTGCAGTGGGTGGCGGTGAACCAGGCGCGGGGGACGGAGTCTCGCGAGCAGCCCCGCGAGCGGCTTGCGTTCGCGGCTGCCCCTGAAGCCGCGAAGGGACCGACCGGGCCCAGCCGAAGCGACCCGTGGGTGTGGATCCTTGCGGTGGTGCTCGGGATCCTGGCGGTCGAGTGGGTGACCTGGCACCGGCGGGTGACGGTATGATGGCGGTCCTGCGCCGCGTGAGGGGCCTTGTGCTGCGGTGGCGGCGCGTGCTGCTCGCGGCGGCTGTGGCGTTTGTCTGCGTCGGGCTCCTGGGGCTCGTCTGGCCGGCGACCGTCGCGACGGCGCGCATCGTGCTCGACGTGCCGCTGCTCGAAGAGCCGGTGAGGCTCGCCTATCCGCCGGCACTGCGCCTGCTCTGCGTGCTGCCTCTGCTCCCGCTCGTCTTGACGGTGGCGCTGCAGCGCGAGTCGGCGATCCGGCGGATCCTGCAGATCGCGGCGCGGGCGCTGCTGGCGACCACCCTGATCGGGGCGCTCGCGCGACCGGTCCAGACCACGACCAGCGAGGAGCGCTGTGCGGTGCTGCTCGTCGACACCTCGGAGTCGATGCCCGATGCAGCGCTCGAGGCGGCCCGGGCGCGCCTGACGGCGCTGCTTGGCCAACGCGGCTCCGCGCGCGTCACGCTGCTGCCCTTCTCGGACCGAGCTCGCCCGATCCCGCTGGCACCGGGGCAGCAGACCCTGCCGCCGATCGCGCGGGTCGCGAGCTCGGACGACCACCCTGACACCGACATCGCATCGGCGCTCTCGGAGGCGGCCGGCCTCTGCCCGCCGCAGGCGGCGCGCAGCCTGGTCCTGGTCACCGACGGTCACGCGACGACCGGCGACCTCGACGCGGCGGTCGCCACGAACAGCTCTGTCCCGATCCACGTGATCGAGGTCCCGTTCGAGCCGGCGCCCGACGTCGCCTTCGCCGGCCTTGAGCTGCCTGCGAGCGTGGAGGTGGGCCGGTCGGTTCGCGGCACGGCGCTGGTCTTCGCGGGGGCTGCCCAGTCGGCGCTGCTCGACGTCTCGGTCGCCGGGGTCCGCGTCGTTCGAGGTCGCGAGGTCGAGCTGGACACCGGCGAGACTCGCATCGGGTTCGACCTCGCGGTCGACGACGCCGGGTGGAAGCGTGTCGAGGTCCGCCTGACACCGCAGGGGCCGAACGCGCGCACCGAGAATGACACCTGGGTGGCGGACATCCGCGGCGAGGGTCGGCCGAAGGTTCTCTACGTCGAGGGCGAGTCACTGGCGCAGGGCTACCTGGAGCGCGCGCTCGACCGCGAGCGGAACCCGATGGCGGCCTTCGACCTCGATGCCCGCACCGCAGCCGGGCTGCCGACCTCGCTCGAGGAGCTTGCCGGCTTTGACCTCGTCATCCTGAGCGATGTCGCCGCGGAGCTGGTCTCACAGTCTTCGATGGCGGCGCTGGAGCGGTACGTGCGGGAGGCCGGAGGAGGCCTCGTGCTGGTGGGTGGAGAGCACAGCTTTGGCCCCGGCGGCTTCGACAACACGAAGATCGAGGAGATGTCGCCGGTCGAGTTCGACCTGGTCCGCAAGCGCGAGGAGCCCTCGCTGGCCATGATGCTGGCGATCGACCGCTCGGGCTCGATGCAGGGCCTCAAGCTCGAGACTGCCAAGGAGGCCGCCCGGGCGGTGCTCGACCTGCTCGGCCCGCAGGACTCGGTCGGTGTGGTGGCCTTCGACGACGTCGCGCAGACGGTGGTGCCGCTGCAGTCGGCCACGCACCGCAACCGGATCCGTACGGATGTCGGCCGCATCGCGCCGGGCGGCGGCACGAATGTGCTCCCGGCGCTGCAGGAGGCATACGGCGCGCTGCTGAACATCGACGCCAGGGTCAAGCACCTGGTGCTGCTGACCGACGGGCAGGCGCCATGGGACGGGATCTCGGACCTTGTCTCGACGATGCGTTCGGAGCGGATCTCGGTGAGCACGGTGGGGGTCGGGATCGACGTGGACCGAGCACTGCTCGAGATGATCGCCGACACCGGGGCCGGCAGGTTCCACCTGACGCAGGACCCGAACCAGGTGCCTCAGATCTTCGTTCAGGAGGCCTCAACCGTCTCGCGCACGAACATCGTCGAGGAACCCATCCGGGCCATCCGGGTCGACCGCTCGCCGGTCACCGAGGGGATCGCCTGGGAGCGCGCACCCTACCTGCTGGGCTACGTTGCGACCAAGCCGAAGACCGGAGCCGAGCTGCTGCTCAGGACGGAGCGGGGTGACCCACTGCTGGCGCGTTGGCGGTTCGGGCTCGGAAAGGTCGTGGTCTTCACCAGCGACTGCAAGAACCGCTGGGCGGTCGAGTGGCTCGGTGCGCCGCTGTTTGCGAGGTTCTGGTCGCAGGTGGCGCGGGACGCGATGCGTCCACGTGAGTCGGGGTCGTTCTCGCTCGAGGTGCTGCCCTCGGTGCGGGGGGTGAGCGCGAGGTTGACGGTGATCGACTCCGAGGAGCGGTTCGCCGACGGACTCAAGCCAACGCTCTCGGTCGAGGGCCCCGATGGCACACAGCAGCTCGCGATGTCGCAGGTCGCGCCGGGCGAGTATGCGGCCGACCTTTCGCTGCGGGCGCTCGGGGCCACCCGCATCGAGGCGACGGCCAGCGACGGCCGAGGCGGCGTTCGGCGGGCCTATGCCTCGTATTCGCAGCCGTGGCCGGCAGAGCGCAGCTTCGGCCCGCCCGACCTGGCCGTGGGTCGTACGCTGGCGGCGGCGACCGGAGGCATCGTGAACCCGACACCGTCGGAGATCTGGGAACGACGCGGGACGCCGGTCGAGGAGTACCGGGACCTCTGGCCACGCCTCGTGCTGCTCGGGCTCGGGCTCTACCTGCTCGACCTCTTCATCAGGCGCATCCGGTTCGGGCGAACGCCGGTCTCGTCGTGGTCGACGGTGATCGGGCGAATGCCCGCCAAGCTCGGGGGACAACGATGACGGAGCCGTGCGACGATGGGGTCATCTGGGTGTATGTGACAGCCCGCGACAATGGGGAGGCGCTGCTGCTGGCGGAGACGCTCGTCGGCGAGGGCATCGCGGCCTGCGCGAACGTGCTCGGGCCGGCGACCTCGGTGTACCGGTGGGAGGGCGAGGTCAGGCGCGACACCGAGACCCCGCTCGTCGTGAAGACGCGCCGGAGCCTGCTTGCCCAGGTCGTCGCACGGGTCCGGGAGCTGCACAGCTACGAGGTGCCCTGCGTGGTCGCGCTCGACGCCGTCGGTGGCAACCCGGACTTCATGGACTGGGTGAGGTCGCAGACGCTCCGGCGCCCCTAGCGCCGACCCGCGCGCTTGTCGTCGAGCCGCTCACGGTAGCCCTTCGAGAACTGCCCGAAGATTCCGTCGAGGTAGCTGAGGAAGCCGGCGTAGTTGCCCCACGTCTTGCTGTGGTGGAAGTCATGGTACTCGACGCCGTCGTAAAGCGGCATGAGCTTCGAGGGACTCCAGGGGAAACTGTAGCCGCAGTGGCCCTCCGCAGCCTCCCACTGGCGCCATGCGATCCAGAGGTAGACGGTCAGCAGGTGGGAGCCGAGCAGTAGCGGCATGAGCAGCATCAGGGCGCCCGTCGCCACGAACTCGACCGGGTGCATGTAGTGCGCCGCGATCGCCCACGGGGTCGGGACCCTGTGGTGCACGGCATGGATGCGCCGAAAGAGCCAGCCACGGTGCAGTGTGCGGTGCATCCAGTAGTAGAGGAAGTCATCGACGAAGATGAAGACGAGGAGCTGCCAGGCGACCTCGTACCAGGGCGGCAGTGGACCTGCATGGACGCCGGAGTCCTGCATCAGCGGCCACGCAGCCACCACGCAGGCGAAGAGGATCAGGTTGTTCGTCAGCCACTTTCGGACCGATGGCCAGACGAGCCGCTCGACGCGCGGACGACGGTCCTGGATTCGGTAGGGCAGCGCCCACGCCGGCTCCGCCCAGGCGATCCAGGTGAGCGGGATGGCCCAGAGCAGGAAGCTCCCCATGCTCACGGCGGTCCCCGCCACCGGGAAGAGCAGGAACATCGGGTCTTGGTAGGCGGCCAGCAGATCCATCACAGACCCTCGACGAGGACTGCCCTGAGGCTACCGGCTTGCCGGGGTCGCGGCCAGAGGTCGCCTTGACGCATCGACGGCAGGCCGATAGTTCGCCGGCCCCTCGTGCCGCCGGAGTGGCGGAATGGCAGACGCGGCGGACTCAAAATCCGCTGTCCTCACAGGCGTGTGGGTTCGACTCCCACCTCCGGCACTGTTGGATGCTCTCGATGAGCAGGAAGAGCAGGATGAACCTCGTCTGGATCGATCTCGAGATGACGGGTCTCAACCCCGATGTCGACCGCATCCTCGAGATGGCGACGATCGTCACTGACGGAGAGCTCAACGTGCTGGCCGAAGGCCCCGAGCTGGTGATCCACCAGAGCGAGGCGGTGCTTTCGGGCATGGATGACTGGAACCGGCGGACCCACGGGGCGTCGGGGCTGGTGGAGCGCGTCCGCGCATCGACGGTGACTGAGGCCGAGGCGGAGCGGCTGACGCTCGACTTCCTCAAGCCGTACATCAAGGAGAGGACCTCGCCGCTCTGCGGGAACTCGATCCATCAGGATCGACGCTTCATCTCGCGCTACATGACGTCGCTCGACGCCTTCTTGCATTACCGCCTGATCGACGTCTCGAGCCTCAAGGAGCTGGCGCGCCGGTGGTACCCGCCGGTGTTCGACGCCGCGCCTCGGAAGTCGGACCGGCACCGTGCGCTCGACGACATCCGCGGCTCGATCGCCGAGCTGCAGTACTACCGGCAGGCGCTGTTCGTCCCCAGGACGGCAGCGTCCGCCGCAGACGTGGCGCCGGGCGACTGACCCGGGCTGCCGGCCGGCTCACCCGTCGCCGGTGCGGAGCGCCACGAGCAGCGTCTCGACGTGCATGCCCACCGAGGCGAAGAGCCTGCGCGAGGGCTCGTTGTTCGCGATGACGTGGGCGTCGATGAGCGTCGCGCCGCGAGCACGGGCCCACGCGATCGCGTCGGTGAGGAGCCGGCGCCCAACCCCGCCGCCCCGCACCCCTGCGGCGACGTAGACCGCATGCACGTAGCCGGACACGACCGGCGAACGGCGGTTGCCGACGATGCGTCTGGCGACCC
>JBILLP010000250.1:0-5636 GCA_044376025.1 Bradymonadia bacterium | reverse complement strand
AACGACCGGCTCGACCTCTTCGTGCCGTCGAATGGCATCGCGCCGCTGACGGCCGACGAGATCACGCTGCTCCGGGACGGCTCCGACGGCGGGGCGGCGGTGCTGCGTGTCCGCGGCGTGAACCTGGTGCTGAAGCTGATCGCGGGCGTGATCGGCGACATCGGCGCCGGCTCCGCGATCGAGGCCGAGACCGAGTATCGGCTCGCGCCGGGGTCGGAGTACCTCGAGGTTGTGACCTGGATCCGCAGCGGGACGTCGGGCGGTGCGCAGGTGCAGGCGGGTGACATCCTGCTGCCCGGCGACGGCACCACGCCCTGGTTCGGGTCGCTCGGCATCGAGCCCCCGACCGGTTCGGTCCCGCTCGACTTCTACGCGGCGGTCGCCGACAACCGGTCGTACGGGGTCTACGCGCCGGGGATGAGCGTGCTTCCGTTCGATGCGTCGCTGCTCGCGGCGCCGATCAACCCGGTCACCTACGCGCGAGGCGTCGTGCGTGCGGCCGAGGTGGCCGCCGTTCGCAGGTATGTGACGGTGGGCTCGGGCGACACCGAGTCGCTCCGCGACGCCCTGGCCGATGTGGCGCCGAGGCCTGCGGGCGTTGCTCCCGTGGTGCTGCACGCCGACCCGGTCGGCTCGTGGCAGAACGCGCGGTGGGAGATCCGGAGCGCCGATGCCAGCATCGCGATTGTACGCCTCGACGGCGCGGGGGATGCGACCGCGAAGCTGCAGCCGGGAGTCTCCTATGTTGTGAGGCCCCTCGACTGGATCGGCCCCGACGCCCCGGAGGTCTCGTTCGTGGCGGGGACGGAGCGGGTGGACCTGCCCTCCCCGGGCGTGGGCCTGCTCTCGGTCACGGTCACGGCCGGTCCGGATGCGGCGCCTTCGCCAGCCCGGGTGCTGTTCGACGGGCCGCTCCGGGTCGAGCGCTTCGTGGAGCGGGGCGCGGTGACCGTACCGCTGCTGCCCGGCAGCTACGAGGTCGAGGTGAGCCGGGGCGAGGAGTGGTCATCGGAGACGCGGACCGTCGAGGTTGCGGCCGGCGCGGAGGCATCGACCGCGGTCAGCCTCGTCCGTACCTGGGAGACGCCGAACTGGGCGTCAGGGGACTTCCACCAGCACTCTGCCCCGAGCATCGACAGCGACGTCGCGGTCACCGAGCGGATCCGCACCAACCTTGCGGCCGGCGTCGATTTCATCGCGCCGAGCGACCACGACATGATCGCCGACTTCGCGGGGACGGTGGAGCAGATGGGCGTCGACGACCTGCTGCACGTGATCCAGGGCCTCGAGATCTCGCCGGCCTTCGGCCACATGAATGCCTTCCCCATGGCCTTCGACCCCTCGCTCACGGCGGGTGGTGCCGTGCAGCTGGCGACGCGGGTGGACCGGCGCCGGGCCCGCCAACTCAACGTCAACGACATGATCGACCAGGCGTTGGCGCACGGCGCAGAGGTGATCCAGATCAACCATCCTCGGGACACGCTCCCGATGTTCACCTCTGCCGGCTACGACCCGCTGACGGGACCTGCGGCCGTGCCAGCCAACAAGTGGCCCAAGCGCATCGACTCGATCGAGATCTACAACGACCCGCGCAACGTCTGCATCGTGATGCGGGACTGGTTCAGCCTGCTGTCGCGAGGCTTCAGGGTGACGGGCGTCGGCAACAGCGACACGCACTCGACCGAGGCGCCTGCAGGGTTCCCGCGGAACTACCTTCATGTCGCCGACGACTCGCCGACGGGCCTGACCGACCAGGCGATCACGGACGCCATCCGTGCGGGCAGGGTGACGGTGTCGGGGGCTGCGATGATCGCGTACACCGACGGCACGCTGCCCGGCGACACCGTGGTGCTCGAGTCGGGCCGGCCGCTGGTCCTGCCCACCCGGGTCACCTCGACGGCATGGAGCGCCATCGACGAACTGGTGGTCTTTGTGAACGGGCGAGAGGTCCAGCGCGTGTCCCTCGTCGACGCGCCGATCGAGTCGCTCGTGGACTGGGACGACAGCATCTCGGTGTCGATCGAGAGGGACTCGTACGTGATGATCCTCGGCACCTCGAGCCTGATCATGGACCGGGTGACGCAGGGCCGCCGGCCGTTCGCCTTCATCAACCCGGTCTACGTCGATGTCGGCGGTGACGGCTGGACGCCGCCGGGCGTGGCAGGTCCGGGTGACGTCCCGGAGATCACGGGGATCGGACTCTGCGACTGACCGTCCCTGCGGTGCCGAGGCGTGCGCCGGGTCCGGCGTTCGCTTGACGATCCGGGGCGTCTGGCTAACGTGATGGCCCGCGCGCGTGCGTAGCGCGCGAGCCTCATCCCCTCGCCCGCTGCCGCCATGCCTCAGCACTACGGACTGGACCCCGCCCTCGACGCCCTCGCGGAGGAGAACTACCCGAGCTACCTCGCGGACCCGAAGTCGGTGGACCCGGAGTGGCAGGACTTCTTCAAGCGCCTCGATGCCGACGAGAGGGCCGCGCTGGCTGCGGCGTCGAAGCCGCAGGCGGCTGCCGCACCACGGGTGACCCCGTCGACGGACCGGCCGGCGTCTGGTGGGGATGCGCGTCGGCTCGAGACCGCGTGGCGTGTCTCACGCATGGTGATGGCGTGGCGCAGCCGCGGCCACTACCTCGCACAGGTCGATCCACTCGGTCCGGTGCATGCCCCCGGCACCGACCTGTCGCCCGCCCAGTTCGGCATCGCCGACCAGGACCTCGACGTCGAGGTCGTGACCGACATCCCCGGCTACGCCACCTCGACCCCGCGTGAGATCCACAGCTTCTTGCGCCGGACCTACGCTGGCTCCGTCGGCTACGAGCTCATGCACATCGAGGATGACGCAGAGCGCGCGTGGCTGCTCGGCTGCATCGAGGGCCCCGGGCGCGTGGCGGAGCCGTCGGCCGAACAGCGTCGCTGGATGCTTTCGCAGCTGACCAACGCCTCGGAGTTCGAGTCCTTTCTGCACAAGCAGTTCGTCGGCACAAAGCGCTTCTCGCTCGAGGGTCTCGACGCGGCGATCCCGCTGCTGAGCCTGATGCTCGACGACGCCGCCGACGCGGGCGTCGAGGACGTCATGATGGGCATGGCGCACCGCGGGCGCCTCAACGTGCTGATCAACATCCTCGGCAAGAGCCTGCCCGCGCTGTTCAGGGCCTTTGCCGACCAGGACTCCGCGTCGCTCGTCGGACGCGGCGACGTGAAGTACCATCTCGGGTACACCAGCGAGCGCGTCTCCCCGTCTGGCAACGCGGTGACCGTCTCGCTCTGCTTCAACCCCAGCCACCTCGAGTTCGTCAACCCGGTGGTGACCGGCCGGGCGCGCGCTCGGCTCGATGCCCGCGGTGACGGCTCCGCCAAGTCGGTCCTGCCCGTGACGATCCATGGCGATGCCGCCTTCATCGGTCAGGGCATCGTCATCGAGACCCTCAACCTCGCGGGGCTCGAGGGATATCGCACCGGGGGCACCATCCACCTGGTGCTGAACAACCAGGTCGGCTTCACGACGATGCCGAGCGACTCGCGCTCGTCGAGGTACTGCACCGACGCGATGGCCTACCTGCGTGCGCCCGTGTTCCACGTGAACGCCGAGGACCTCGACGCGGTGTGGCGGGTGGCGCGCATGGCCGTCGCCTACCGCCAGCGCTTCATGCGGGACGTGTGCATCGACCTGGTCGGCTTTCGACGCCACGGCCACAACGAGGGTGACGAGCCCCGCTTCACCCAGCCGGTCATGTACCACGTGATCGACGCCAAGCCGTCGGTGCGTGAGAGCTTCGCGCAATCACTGATCGCACGCGGCGAGCTGACTCCCGCAGAGAATGAGCACATGCTCGAGCAGGCGAGGACGCGGATGCTTGCGGACCTCGAGGCTTCGAGGTCCCCGAACCACGGCCACGGTCACGACGAGCAGGACAAGACCCTGGTGGGCGGCCCGGAGTCGAACGCACCGGCCGTCGAGACCGCCGTCGCGCTCGGCGACCTCCAGAAGCTGGCCGACGACCTGTCCCGCCTTCCGGAGGGGTTCAGCCTGCTCGGCAAGGCCGAGAAGCTGCTGCAGGCGCGGGCCCGGGCCACGCAGCCCGACGAGGCCCTCGACTGGGGAACGGTCGAGTCACTCGCCTGGGGTTCACTCGTGAGGCAGGGTCTCCGCGTGCGCATCAGCGGCCAGGACGCGCGGCGTGGAACCTTCACCCACCGTCATGCCTACGTCACCGACACCGTCACCGGTCGCCGCTGGTCGCCCTACGAGCGGCTTAGCGCCTCAGGCGGTGTGTTCGAGGCCTGGGACAGCCCGCTGTCCGAGGCGGCGGTGCTCGGCTTCGAGTACGGGTACGCGATGGAGCAGCCCCACGCGCTCGTCATCTGGGAGGCCCAGTTCGGGGACTTCGTGAACGGCGCGCAGGTGATCATCGACCAGTTCATCGCCGCCGGAGAAGACAAGTGGAACCTCCTGAGCGGCGTGGTGATGCTGCTTCCGCATGGCTTCGAGGGGCAGGGCCCGGAGCACTCGTACGCTCGGCTCGGGCGCTTCTTGTCGCTGTGCGCCGAAGACAACATGCAGGTCTGCGACTGCTCGACGCCCAGCCAGTTCTTTCACCTGATGCGGAGGCAGGCACTCCGCCCGTGGAAGAAGCCCCTTGTGGTGATGTCTCCCAAGAGCCTGCTGCGCCACAAGTCGGCCGTCTCGACGCTGCGCGACCTGTCGAGCGGGACCTTCCAGAAGCTGATCCCCGACGTCAGCGGCACCGACCCCCGGAACGTGCGGCGCGTGCTGCTCTGCTCAGGACGCGTCTTCTATGATCTCGCTGAGGAGCAGGCGCGGCGCGGGGCGACTGATGTCCACATCGTGCGCGTCGAGCAGCTCTACCCGCTCGACGCTGCAGGTCTGGCCGGCATCCTCGGGCAGTATGCCCCCGACGTCGAGGTGCTGTGGGTGCAAGACGAGCCCTGGAACATGGGCGCCTGGTACTTCATCAAGGCGCGTCTGCAGGGCTTCTTCGGCGACGACTTCAGGATCAGCTGCATCTCGCGCGCGGAGAGCGCGAGCCCGGCAACAGGATCGCTGGGGGCGCACCGCATCGAGAACCACGGCCTGCTGACGGCCGCATTCTCGGGCGTGCCCTCGCAGGCCCGCGTCGTCGCCGGATGAGCCGGCCCGCCGGACGAGGCTCGCCCGGCCTGGAGTCAGTTCAACGCGTGGGGCAGTGCCAGCGTGAAGACGGGAATGCTGACCTCGAACGCGGTGCCGTCGTCACGGAGGAAGGTGTAGCTTCCCTGCATGGCGCCGAAGGGCGTCGAGAGCGGACAGCCGCTCACGTAGTCGAAGGACTCGCCGGGTCGAAGGTGGGGCTGCGCTCCGACGACGCCGTCGCCGCGCACCTCTTGGGTCTGCCCCTCTGCGTTGGTGATCACCCAGTGGCGACGCAGCAGGCGGGCCGGCACATTGCCCTCATTGGTGATGGTGATCCGGTACAAGAAGAACCAGGCGCCCTCGGCTGGGTCCGAACGGTCGGGAGAGTACTCCGAGCGGACTTCGACCCGGATGCCATGCGTGACCTGGGAGGCGTGCGTCGCCATCGGGATCCATCGTCGTGGGGGAGGAGCGAGGGAGTGGGGCGATGGACTCTTCTGCCGGCC
>JBILLP010000249.1:0-5639 GCA_044376025.1 Bradymonadia bacterium | reverse complement strand
CTTCAGGGTCATCGGCGTCGGCTACGCGCTCGTACCGGGCTCGCCCTACCGCCACTACTGGACGCAGAACTTCGGCGACCAGCCCTGACCGCCGCTCAGCGCTCGGTCCGCACCACCCAGAGCCCGACCGCATCGGCAACCTGCCGCATCGCCGGCATCGCCTGGTGAACCGCCGGCGTGACCTCTGCATGGCGCCCCGGGCCTGACAGCCCGAGCAGGTCGCCGAACCCGTCGACGCCCAGGGCGCTCCACACCGACACCACGCCGTCGCCCCGCACGCCCCGGGGCAGCGACGACAGCCGCTGCGACGCGACGCCGGCGACCGCGAAGCACTGTACATGGCCGGGTACCTGCTCGGGGCCCTCGACCCCGGTCGCGAGCGTGCCGCCATGCAGGTCGCGCAGCGAGTCGGCGCGGAGCCTCATCACACGGTGGAGCCGTGCGGCGCGCCCGGGCAGCACCGGGACAACGCCGGCGGCGGCCTCTGCGGCGCGCCAGCCGAGGTGGCCCGGCTGCGCCCCGGTCGCGTGGCGAAGCTCGGAGACCGCCCGTCGCGGCAGCTCATCGACGAAGGCGAGCGCCGTCTCGGTGGTCGCCAGCAGCTTCTCGACTGCCAGGCCGTTGTGGGGCGTGGCGATGAAGACAAGGCGGGTCAGCCGCTCGAGGGCGCCGTCACCCGCCTCGACGAGGTGCGCCAGCGCAGCCCGGGCGACGAGCCCGCCGAGCGAGTGGCCGACGAGCACGAGCCGCGTCGAGGGCGGCAGCAGCGCACCGAGCGACGAGACGATGCGTGACACCTCGGCCCCGCTCGAGGCCACATGCCGCGCGCTGTTGTACCGCACGAGCGCCGGCGTCCACCGGAGCGTCTGCTCCAGCCCGATGAAGGCGGCGTCGCCGGCGAGCCAGTTGTGCTCGTCGATGCCGTAGCCGTGCAGGTAGATCGCCACGGTCGGGGGATCGCGGTCGAGCCGCCGGCGCTGCAGCTCGACCCAGCGCGCGGCGTCGACGTCTCGGGCACCCCAGCGCAGTGAGGTCCTGACCGCGGGGAGGCCGACATCGGGCAGCAGGTGGCCGGTGAGGCTCGAGGCTGCGGCGGCAAGCGCGGAGCCGACGATGGCTGTCCGGGTCGCCGGCCCGGCCGGGTGGGTGTCATGGCGCGGCGCCGGGAGCGCGCCCCGCAGCCGGTCGGTCAGCCGGCGCGCGCGGTCTGTCATTGCATGCGCTCGAGGTGGGCCTCGACGCGGGTCCCCGGCGTGGGCGCGAAGTCGGTCGGGGTGCGCACCTCGGGCGGGGTGAAGCCGTGGCGTTCAAAGACGCCCCGGAGCCGGTCATACACCTGGTCGGCGGTCATGCCGTAGTCGGCCAGCGTGTAGCGGTGCGTCGAGGAGTAGGAGGCCGCCCTGCGCGTCGACTGCTCGAGCGCCTCGACGAAGGCGGGGGCGGCCTCCCAGCCGAAGTGGCGGTAGATGCCGAGCACGGTGTCGCGCGGGTTCGAGACCAGGTCGGTGTAGCGGACCTCGTGGCGCCGGTCGGCCGGCAGCGCGGCGACGAAGGACTCGTAGGTGAGGTAGTAGTCCATCGCGAGGTCGCCCCAGGCGCGGTACTCCTCGGAGTCGCGCGGCATGTCGGGCGAGTGCCAGCGCCATGGCGCCGTGAACATGCTGATCGTCGAGGGGACGGTCTCAATCGGGTCCCTCGTGAGGTAGATGAACCGCGCGTCGGGGTAGTTGCGGGTGACCGTCTCGATGCGCCCCGCCAGGAAGACGTTCTTGAGGAGCAGCGTGCGCCCCGGCTGCTGCAGCGTCATGTGGCTCGACATCAGGCCGCCGATGTAGCGGCTAAGCCGCTCGCGCAGCGGCTCCGGCATCCGGTCGACGTAGGCGAGCCCCGACAGCTCCCGCACAAACGGGAAGCCCATCCAGACGGCGGGGGTCATCAGCGGGTAGCACCAGAGCGCCTCGTCCTCCTCGGAGCGGTGGATGCCGGCCTTGTGGATGCCCTCCCAGCCCTTGAAGGCCCAGGTCTCGACCGCATGGGCGAACCGCTTCAGCGGGGCGCCGACGAGCCCGTCGAGCCGACCCACCGCAGAGACGAAGCGTCGGGCCGACACCGACGGCGCCATCGTGTCGTAGAGCGTCAGGTGCACGAAGCGGTCGCGGTCGAGCGACATCAGGTTGTGCAAGAAGGTCGTGCCGCTCCTCGGGACCGCAACGATGAAGACGGGGGCCTTGACGGGGGTCGTCCGGGCGCGGGGGTAGAGCAGCCGGTCGAGCAGGTCGAAGACCGTGATGAAGGACACGATCAGCGTGAAGAAGGCCATGAGCCCGGCCACCGCCACGAGCCTGCGCACAGAGAACCATCGCGGAGTCAGCAGCGTCGCGATCGACTTCGACAGCGTGGGGAGGTGTGGGAGCATGCGGGCGGGAGCGTCGGTTCGCCTCTCGACAGGGCCGCGCCCATAGCGGCGGGTTGCCGCTGCCGTCCAGACCGCCCGGGCCGATTGGGCTGCGCGACCCTTCCTGGGGAGCCCGCGCGCCCGCTCCGCAGCCCCCCGGCGGGCGACATGCAGGATCGGATTGCAAGGATCGATGATCGCGATACCATGACGCATTGCGCCATCGCGCACCGCAGTGTGAGCACCCATGACTGAACTCCGACGCGACCCCGCCTTCCCGCTCTATGACCCCGCCTTCGAGCACGACGCCTGCGGCGTGGGGTTCATCGCCGACCTGAACGGCCGCCGCTCCCACCAGCTCGTGCTCGACGCGATCGCGGCGGTGGGCTGCCTGGCGCACCGGGGCGCGGTCGATGCCGACGAGCAGACCGGAGACGGCGCGGGGCTGCTCACCCACCTTCCGAACGACCTCTTCGCGGAGTCGTTCGAGCGGCTGTCAGGGCGCTCCACCGGCGGTCGGCGTGTCGCGGTCGGCAGCTTCTTCCTCCCTCGGTCCGCCGGCTCCGCGCTCGGCAGGGCGCGGCGCGTCATCCGCGAGGTGCTGACCGCGCGCGGCTTCGCCGACCTCGTCTGGCGCGAGGTGCCGATCGACACCCGCATCCTGGGCGAGACGGGGGCCTCGTCGATGCCGGTCACCGAGCAGGTCATCGTGCTGCTCGACGACGAGATCGACCCGCTGGCCGTCGACCGCCGCCTCTTCGCCGCGCGCAAGGAGATGGAGTCCCGCGCCCGCGAGGAGGGCATCGCCGACCTGTACGTCGTGTCGCTGTCCTGCCGGACGATCGTCTACAAGGGGCTGCTGTCGTCGCACATGCTCGGCGACTTCTACGCCGACCTGCGCAACCCGCTGTTCGAGACCGGCTTCGTGGTCTTTCACCAGCGGTACAGCACCAACACCTTCCCGACCTGGTCGCTGGCGCATCCGTTCAGGATGGTGGCGCACAACGGCGAGATCAACACCATCTCGGGCAACCGGAACTGGACCCGCGCGCGGGCGGCGGAGTTCAGGTCAGACCTCTGGGGGCGCGACGTCGAGCTGCTGCGGAGCGTGCTGATCGAGGGCGGCAGCGACTCCGCGCACCTCGACAACGCGCTGGAGCTCCTGACGCTCTCGGGCCGCTCGCCGCTGCACGCCATGGCGATGCTGGTGCCCGAGGCCTATGCCGCCAACCACGAGGTGAGCGACGACGTCAAGGCGTTCGGCGAGTACCACGCCTGCCTCAACGAGCCCTGGGACGGCCCCGCCGCGGTGGTCTTCTCGGACGGCGAGACGGTGGCCGCGACGCTCGATCGCAACGGCCTGCGTCCGGCGCGCTACACCATCACCCGCGGCGGCCGCATCGTGCTCGCGTCAGAGGCCGGGGTGCTGCGGGTCCCCGAGGCCGACGTGGTCGAGCGTGGCCGGCTCGGGCCGGGACAGATGATCGCGGTCGACCTGGTCCGCGGCGGCCTGCTGCGCAACGACGAGATCAAGCGCGAGCTCGCCGCGCGCCGCCCCTACCGCGACTGGGTCGAGTCGAACCTGATCCGGCTCGACGAGCTTCCGCCGGAGCTCGACGAGACGCTGGCGCAGGCCACCGCGGAGTCGCTGGTGCCGATGCAGGTCGCCTTCGGCTACAGCGCCGAGGAGCTGAAGTTCATCTTTGTGCCGATGGCGGAGGGCAAGGAGCCGGTCGGCTCGATGGGTGACGACACCCCGCTCGCGGTGCTCTCGCACCAGCCGCGCCCGCTCGCAGCCTTCTTCAAGCAGCGGTTCGCCCAGGTCACCAACCCGCCGATCGACTCGATCCGCGAGGCCTCGGTGATGTCGCTGGCGGTGACGATGGGCCGCCGTCGCAACTGGCTCGACGAGACCCCGGAGCACGCCCGGCAGTACCACGCGGCCGGTCCGGTGATCTCGGACTCGGGGCTCTCTGCGCTGCGCCAGCTCTGCGGGCCGCAGCGCATGAAGACGGTGTCGACGCTGTTCGCGGTGCGCACGGGCCAGGCGGGCCTCGAGGCGCGGCTCGCCGACCTGTGTGACGAGGTCGAGCGGTTCGCCGACAAGGGCGGTGAGCTTGTCGTGCTGTCGGACCGCGGCGTGAACGCCGGTTTTGCGGCGGTCCCGATCCTGCTGGCGGTCGGCGCGGTGAATTCGCACCTGATGCGCGCGGGCAAGCGGCTGCGCTGCTCGATCATCGCCGACACCGCCGAGCCGCGCGACGTGCACCACTTCGCCACGCTGATCGGCTTTGGGGCCAGCGCGGTGAACCCCTACCTGGCGCTGCAGACCCTGCAGACGCTCGTCGGGCGTGACGACCTCGCCGGGCTGTCGGCGCCGCAGGTGCTCGAGAACTTCAGGCAGACCATCTACAAGGGGCTGCTCAAGGTGATCGCCAAGATGGGCATCTCTGCGATGGGAAGCTACCGCGGTGCCCAGATCTTCGAGGCGATCGGGCTGGCCGACGAGGTGATCGAGCGCTGCTTCGCGCAGACCCCGTCACGGATCGGCGGCATCGGCTTCACCGAGATCGCCCACGACGTGCTCTCGCGCCACCGCGCCGCCTTCGGCCTCACCGATGCCTCGCCGACGCTCGAGGACCTCGGCTGGTACCGCTACCGCCGCAACGCGGAGACCCACGCCTGGTCGCCTGACGCGCTCCGGGCGCTGCAGCGCTTTCGCCGTTCGGGCTCGGCCGAAGACTACCGCGCCTACAGCAGCGCCACGACCGAGCGCGACCCGGTGGCGATCCGGGACCTGCTGGCCTTTCGACAGGTCCGGCCGCCGATCGCGCTCGACGAGGTCGAGTCGGGCGTCGAGATCCGGCGTCGCTTCACCACCGCGGCGATGTCGCTCGGCGCGCTCTCTCCCGAGACGCACGAGGTGCTGGCGATCGCGATGAACCGCATCGGCGGCAAGTCGAACTCGGGCGAGGGCGGCGAAGACGAGCGCCGGTTCGAGCCGAGCCCGTCGGGAGACCTCGCCAACAGCGCCATCAAGCAGGTGGCGTCGGCACGGTTTGGCGTCACGCCCGCCTACCTGATGTCGGCGCGGGAGCTCGAGATCAAGATGGCCCAGGGCTCCAAGCCGGGCGAGGGCGGGCAGCTCCCCGGCCACAAGGTCTCGCCGCTCATCGCGCACCTGCGGCGCGCCGTGCCGGGCGTCGCGCTGATCTCGCCGCCGCCGCACCACGACATCTACTCG
>JBILLP010000248.1:0-5686 GCA_044376025.1 Bradymonadia bacterium | reverse complement strand
CCGCGAACGAAAGCAGGTCCGCTTCCTCGATGATTCCAAGGCCACGAACGTCCACGCCGCGCTCGCGGGCATCAAGTCGCTCGAGGCGCCGCTCGTCACGATCGTCGGCGGAGTCGACAAGGGCCTCGAGCTCGCACCGCTCATCGAGGAGCTTGCCCGGCGCGCCCGGCACGTCGTCGTGATCGGGCAGATCCGCAGCCGGTTCGTCGCGGAGGCTGCCGGGCGCATCGCCTCGATCGAGACCGCGCTGACCATGGAGGACGCCGTCGACAAGGCCGCCGCCCGCGCTCGCCCGGGCGACATCGTGCTGCTGGCCCCGGCCTGCTCCAGCTTCGACATGTTCCGCGGCTTCGAGCACCGGGGCGAGGTCTTCGCCGCCGCCGTCAACGCGCTCCCCTGAGCGCTACCGCGAGCCCTCTGGCGCCGCGCCCGCAGCGCCTGACCCGCTGCCCGCGGCCTGCTCGACCGGCGCCTCGGTGACGCCGTTCTTCGCAAGCTGCTCCCGCGCGGGCTTCGTCGCCAAGAAGGCCACGAAGTCGCCCGCCTGCACGCCCGCCTTGCCCCCCCGCACCACCACGGCGCGCAGCGATCGCTCGCCGAGGAACCCCAGCCGTGTCGGGGGCGCCGTGGCGAGGTGGCCAGCCCTGCCGAGCCGCTCGATCCGGGCATCGTCGCTCAGCAGCGCCACGTCGGCGGGCGCGCCGTCGACGATCTGCTCCTCGACCACCGACTCCTCGTTCACCGCGATCAGCACCGGCTTGCCGCCCGCCGCGAGCCACGACTCCGAGATGCGCTGCAGCGGCCCGGCGAGCGACCGGTCGGCCACCACCACGATCGCGTCGCCGGGCGCCGGCATCGCCGCCTCCGCGCCCGCGTCACTGCGCTTGCAGCCCGCGCTGGCCGCGGCCAGCAGCGCCAACAGCAGCCAGGCTGACGATCTGTTCGGTGTCGTGTATGGCATCGGGACCTCCCCCCATTCTGCACGATGACCTCGCTCCGTGACAAGCTCAAGCGACTGCACGCGCCCAACCCGACCGAGGCGCCCGAGCGAGCCGTGACCGCGCCTCCGGCGCCAGAACCCACGCCGGCGCCCGTCGCGCCCAAGTCCCCACCCGTCGCGCCCAAGCCCCCACCCGTCGCGCCGAGGCCCGCGCCCGTCGCGCCCAGGCCAGCACCCGTCGCGCCCGAGCCCCCACCCCTTGCCGTCGAGGAGCCCCGCACGCGCGGCGCAGCGCTCGAGGACCTTCGCGCCCGGCTCGATCGCGTCTTTGCCGCACCGCGCCGCAACGAGGCCAAGCGACAGGCGGCGCGCGACGCGGAGCCCAGCCGCGGCCACCACGACGAGGTCGCCGAGCCGGTCATGCGCCCGCTCGGCTCGAAGCGACGACCCGCCCGGCCTGCCGACGAGGTCGCCGAGCCGGTCATGCGCCCGCTCGGCTCGAAGCGACGACCCGCCCAGCCTGCCGACGAGGTCGCCGAGCCGGTCATGCGCCCGCTTGGTTCGAAGCGACGACCCGCCCAGCCTGCCGACGAGGTCGCCGAGCCGGTCATGCGCCCGGTCGCACCGAAGCGCGGGGCTGGCCGGGAGCCGGTGAGCGACGATCCTGGCGAGGCGTCCGGGGTCGGCGAGGGAGGGCGGCGTGGCGCGAGCCCTGCGGCGCGCGCGGCCAGTGGGCCGGCGCGGCGAGCAGGGGGCGTGCCACGCCCGCCCGACCTCGTGGAGGGTGCGGTGAGGTCGGGGGTTGGTGATGATGTCCGGCATGTGTGGCGGGTGCTTCGCGATGAGTCCGTACGGGCCGCCGGCGCCGGGGACTACGCGGCCGCCGCGGCCGCGCTGCGCGACATGGCGGCGCTACCCTCGACCGACGCGTGGCCCTTTGTCGAGCTCGCGCGGCTGCACGAGGGCCCGCTCGCACGCCCGGACATGGCAGCCTGGTACCTCGAACGCGCGATCGAGCGAGCCCCCTGGAACGGCACGCTCAAGCAGAACCTGCAGCGCCTGCTGGTGAGGATCGCCGACCGCGGTCAGTGAGCGGCGCGGCGGCGCTCGGTCTCAAAGAGCCTGAGCGCGAACCGCCCGGCTGGATGCTCGCGCCAGGGCAGCATCGAAGCCTGCGCCTCGCCTGACATCGCCGACCAGCGCGGCAACGCACCGGCATAGGTCTCGGGCAGCAGCACCGGGGCCGCGAGCGACGCAAAGGTGAGGTCGGCCAGCGTGAACCGGTCCCCGACCAGGTAGCGCCTCCCCGACGCGATGCGCCGGTGCACCACGTCGAAGCAGTCGGCGAGGCGCTCGCGCGACCGCGCCACCCCCGCCTCATCGACCACGAGCCCACGCACGACCGCCTGGCGCAGCATTGGGTACATCACCCTCGCCAGTCCCCGCTCGACCGACGGCGCGCTGGCCGTCCACAACCGAAGCAGCGCCTCGCGGTCGCGCAGCAGCATGTGGTAGCCGAGCCGGCGGGTTGCAGGCCCGAGCTTCTCGTCGAACAGGTCCTCGAGGTCGCGGACCTCCTCAGCGAGGTCGGCGTCGTCGGGCACCAGTCGGTCGCCGGCCGAGCCGACGCGATCGGCATAGGCGGCGATGTCGGTCGAGTCTGACAGCACGCCCGAGGCGGTCACAAGCACCGGAACCGTGCGCCGGCCCCCAGATCCAAAGGTCGCCACCCAGCTCAGCAGGGGCACATGGGCCTCTTCGCGGTAGGGAACCCCTCGCCGGTCGAGCGCCCAGCGCGCCTTCTCGCAGTAGTGGCTCGCAGAGACGGTGATCAGCCGGTCGATGCCGGTGGTCACGGCTCCGCCGGCCCGAGCAGCGACGACAGCCAGCCCCCAACCCCCGGCGTCGCGAAGAAGGCCCGGGCCTGCGCATCGAGCACGGGCCTCACGGCGGCACGGGTGGACTCGAGCAGCCCGGCCTCCGCGAGCAGGTCGCGGAGCGGGCGCCCACCCTCGACGCGGTGCCACGCCTCGAGCTCCTCGAGCAGCCCCGCACGCACCGCCGGATGCTTGAGCACATGCGCCACGACCTGCGGCTGCAGTTCGAGCCACGGGCGCGCCGGGACCGCGTCGACCTCGGCCAGCAGCTCGTGGATGGGGGTCGCGAGCCAGGCGTCGAGGATCGCACCGCGGAGCTGCCGGAGCAGCCGCTTGCCCTCGGCGTCCTCGAAGCGGGCCGCAAAGGCGCGCTTGAGGTCATCGGTCGCCGAGCTGCTGAAGTCGCGGGCGATGCCGTGGACCTGCCGCTCGAGCTCCGCGCCGAGCCCGCCGAGCAGGCCCCGTCCCACCTCGAAGGCCCGCTCTGCCTGCTTCTCGACCCGGTCCTTGACGCGGCTCGCGAGGCCACCGAGCAGCCCGCCCCCGGCGCCTCCGCCCGCAGAGGCGGCACCAGCACCCGGGATCGGCAGCTTGCGGGCAAACTGGACGAGCGTGTCCTGCAGCACCGGTGCCACAAGCCCCCGCAGCGCGGCGCCATCGAGCGCATTCCGCGCCCACGCACCGCTCGGCAGCCTCGACGTGCCGATCGTGCGGTCGATCGCCTCGCGCACCTCGCGACCGAGCAGGTCGCCCGGTCGGGTGCCGTCGGCGCGGGTCCGCACCAGCAGCCGGTCCCAGGCAGGGAGCAGGTGGCGACTCACCGTGCGGGCCAGGTTGGCCTCGGTCGCGCCATCGAGCAGCCAGGCGTGCACCACCTTGGGCGCCGGCAGCAGGCTCGCAACCGGCTGGGCGAGCACGTGGTCGAGCAGCAGGTCGACCAGCTCGCTGCGCTGGGGAGACTTCGCCGACGTCAGGCCCGCCACCAGGCCCTGGGCCCGCGGTGAGATCTCGACGACGGGGACCGGGGGCTTCTTCTTCGTGGCCATGGCGGCTCCAGCTCTGCGAGGCTACGCGCCGTCGCCGTCTTCGTCAGACACGATGACCAGGTCGGCGGAGTCGAAGTCGAACGCGTCGTCGTCGAACACCACGCTCTCGGGCTCGATCTCCTCGGTCACCTCGATGTCGGCATCCTCGACCGACAGCGATGAGGCGTTGCCATCGACCGCGACGGCCGACGACTCCGCGGCCAGGGGGGCGACCATGTCGGCGACCACCTCTGCGACCACGACGGGCGCGGCCACGGCAGCCACCGCCTCAGGGGCAGAGACGGCCGACGACGAGCGACGCTTTCGCGAGGGCTTCTCCGCCGGTGCGGGCGGCTCCGGGACGGGCACCGGTTCCGGCGCCGGCGCCGGGGACTCACCCCGCAACGCAGCCAGCGCTGCCTCTGCCGCCACGAAGCCGGGCGCGACCGGGGGTTGCAGCTCGAGCGTGGGCTCGGCGGCGAAGCGTGAGAGCAGCCCGGCCAGCGCGTCGGCGAACCCGGTACGAAGTGCCTCACGGTGGATGAGCGTGCCCGTCAGGTCAGAGACCTGTCGCGTCAGCGCCTCGATGTCGGCCTTGAGCGCACCCACGAGCGCGTCGGCTGCGGCCGACTCCCGTGCGAGGCGCGCCTGCAGCCCCGCCGCGAACGACTCGCGCTCGGCGAGCGCCGCGGCGTGCATCGCGCGCTCGGCCTGGTGCTCCATGCGGACCTCCTCGAGCGCATCCTGCGCAAAGAGGAGCTCGCTCGACAGGCGCTGCTCGTTGGTCGAGGCGACCGAGAGCCGCCGCGTGAGGCCCGCGACCTGCTCGCGCTCCGCCGCCAGCGCTGCCGCGCTGTCGGTGAGTTCGTGCTCGACCTTGCGGCGCTGCTCGCGAGACGACTCGAGCTCGGCCAGCAGGGCGTCGCGCTCGTCGCGGACCTGTGTGAGCATCGCCTGGTACGAGACGATCTCGTCGCCGGCCGCGGCCTTGTCGGCCTCGACCCGAGCGACCGCAGCGGTCAGCTCCTCGATGCGGAGCTGGTACTCCACGGCGCCTTCCCTGAACTCCGCGAGATCCCGTGACGCGGTCGCGAGGGCCTCTGCCAGCGTCGTGGACTCCTGGCGCGCGTGCGCCAGCTCGGCCTCGAGACCCGAAACCTGCCCCGTCGCTTCGGCCAGCCGCGCCTCGAGACCCGAAACCTGCCCCGTCGCTTCGGCCAGCCGCGCCTCGAGACCCGAAGCATGCTCCGTCGCCTCGGCCAGCCGCGCCTCGAGACCCGAAGCATGCTCCGTCGCCTCGGCCAGCCGCGCCTCGAGACCCGATTCGCGCTCCGCGGCGGCCGCGAGCTCCCGCCGAAGCCCCATGGCCACGTTCGACGCCTCGGTTGCGAGCGACTCCGCAGCGGCGAGCGATGCGTCGCTGTCTCCCACGCGAGACTCGAGCTCGGCCACGCGGGCCACGAGCACATCGACCTCGTCGCGGCTGCGGCGCAGATGGCCCTCACTCGTGGCGAGCTGCTCCTCGGTACGCGAAGCGTCGGCAAGCAGTGACTCGACATTCGCCGTCGCGGCTGCCAGCCGACCCGTGAGCTCGTCGACCTCACGCTGCCGCGCGGTGCCGTCGCCCAGCGCGGCCTCGAGCGAGGTCGACAGCGCGACGTTCGCTGTCCGGGCCTCGTCGAGTCCCGTGCGGGCGGCCTCGAGCTCGGCACGCGCGGCCTCGAGCTCGGCACGCAGCCCGGCGCCCGCCTTCTGGTGCGACTCGAGCTCCTCGATCGTCAGGGCGTTGAGCTCGTTGGCGTCGGCGACCTGTTGCTGCAGGTCTGACATGGCACGACGCGCCT
>JBILLP010000247.1:0-5689 GCA_044376025.1 Bradymonadia bacterium | reverse complement strand
GGGCGCTGCTGCGCGGCAGGTCGGCCCTTCGTTCGAGCCAGGGTTCATCGTCATCGACACCGAGCAACCCGACCCCGAGGCCTTCGCGCCGCCGGCGGGCGACGAGCACGCGACCTACCTCGCGCTACTCTCCGGCATCGGCGACTACGTGCGACGAACCGGCTTCGAGCGCGTCGTCCTCGGGCTGTCGGGCGGCATCGACTCCGCACTCGTGGCCACCCTCGCCGCCGATGCACTCGGGCCCGACCGCGTCACCGGGCTGTTGATGCCGAGCCGGTTCTCGTCGCACGGAAGCCTCGACGACGCCCGCGAGCTCGCGCAGCGCCTCGGCATCCACACACACGAGATCCCGATCGAGCCCGCCCATGTCGCGTTGCTTGGCTCGCTCGGCGGGGTCGCTGACGAGCTCCGGGGCCTGACCGAGGAGAACCTCCAGGCCCGCATCCGGGGGGTCCTGTGCATGGCCGTCGCCAACCAGCTCGGCGCCCTCGTGCTGACCACCGGCAACAAGTCCGAGCTCTCCGTCGGCTACTGCACGCTCTACGGCGACATGTGCGGCGCGCTCGCACCGATCGCCGACCTGTTCAAGACCCGCGTCTGGAGCCTCGCCCGCTGGATCAACCGCGACGGCGTCCGCATCCCCGTCGCCTCGATCGAGAAGCCCCCGAGCGCCGAGCTGCGGCCCAACCAGACCGACCAGGACTCGCTGCCGCCCTACGACCTGCTCGATGCGATCCTGGCGCGCTACGTCGAACGCGCCGTCTCCGTCGACGCGATCCTCGCAGAGGGCTTCGACCCCGCGGTGGTCCGCCGCGTCGCCCGGCTCGTTGACATCAGCGAGTTCAAGCGTCGGCAGGCGGCACCCGCGATCCGGATCAGCGACAAGGCCTTCGGGGTCGGCCGCCGCTATCCCATCGCCGCGCTCGGGCCATCCGGGATCTGACCTCCCGACGCGGCCACCTCGAGCCAGTGCCCGAGCATCGTCCGTCGACGGCTCCCCGACACGTCCGACGACGCAAGCCTGAACGCCCGGGCGCTGCCGATCATCACGAGCAGCCGGCGGGCCCGTGTGATCGCGGTGTACAGCACCGCACGCGTCAGCATGCGGTAGTGCTGCGTCGTCAGCACCAGCACCACCGCCTCGAACTCCGAGCCCTGCGACTTGTGGACCGAGATCGCGTACGCGAGCTCGAGGTCCCGCACCGACTCCCCCGAGTACTCGACCACGCGGCCGTCGTAGCGTACCCGCAGCGTCGCGGCCTCGTGGTTCACCTCCTCGACGAACCCGATGTCCCCATTGAAGACCTCGAGATCGTAGTCGTTCCGGGTCTGGATCACGCGATCCCCCGGGCAGGGCCGCGTCACCCCGGGCTCCGGCCGGATCCCGCGCAGCCGCGACTGCAGCGCCCGGTTCAGCGCCTCCGACCCCGCCGGACCCGCATGCATCGGCACGAGCACCTGCACATCGCGCGTGGCGTCGAGGCCGAACCGCAGCGGGATGCGCTCCGCCACGGTCCGCAGCACCCGGTCCGTGAGCGCGTCAGCCTCCGACGCCTCGATCACGAACACGTCGCCCGACGGCGCATTCGTGATCTCGGGCCACCGCCCTTCGCGGACCTCGTGCGCCACCTCGACGATCCTCGACCCCGCGCTCTGCCTGAAGACCTCGGTCAGCTCCGCCCGCGTCACCGTCCGGCTTGAGAGCAGGTCGGCGAGCACGTTCCCTGCGCCGACCGAGGGCAGCTGCTCCTCATCACCGACGAGCAGGAGCTGCGTGTTCGGCGTCAGCGCCTCGAACAGCGACAGGGCCAGGCCCAGGTCGAGCATGCTCGCCTCATCGACGATGACGACGTCGGCCTCGATCGGCTTCGCCGCCCCACGCGAGAACCCACCCTGCCTCGGATCGAACTCCAACAGGCGGTGCAGCGTGCGCGCCGGGGTTCCCGTCGCCTCCTGCAGACGCCTCGAGGCGCGACCGGTCGGCGCCGCCAGCGCGACGCGGCCCCCCGCAATCCTGACGCTGTCGACCATCAGCCTGACGATCGTCGTCTTGCCGGTCCCCGGGCCACCGGTCAGCACCGCGAGACTTCTGCCCGCCAGCGCACGCAGCGCCTCGCGCTGCCCCGCCCCGAGTGCGATGCCCCGCGCCCGGGCGAGCGCATCGACCTCCTCCGCACTCCGGGGCCCCCAGGCTCCCCGCACGCCCGCGCGACGCGCCACCTGCGCTGCCAGCGCACGCTCCGCCCGGTCCGTCTCCACCCGCTGCAGCACACGCCCGACATCGTCGGGCGCCTCGCGTGCGACAAGGTCCCCGGCTGTGAGCGCCGCCGCAACCGCCAGCCGCGCCGACTCCGCACTGATGCCGGCCAGCGCGCACGCCTGCTCGCAGGCTGTTGCCTCGAGCATCGCCGTCTGGCCATCGAGCTCGCACTCGACCAGCACGTGGTAGACGGCGGCAGTCGCCCGCCTCGGATCCTCGCCGACGATGCCGAGCGACGCCGCGATCCGGTCTGCCGTCCTGAACCCGATGCCACGCACCGCCCGCACGAGTCGGTACGGGTTCTCCGAGATCTGGCGCGGCGCAGTGCCGCCAAGCTCCCTGAAGACCCGGATCGCCAGCCCGGGCGACATGCCGAGCCCCTGCAAGAAGGCCACCGCGTCCCGCTCGCCGCGCCGCTGCGACCACTGCGCCTTCACCTCCTCGAGGCGACGCGCGCCGAACCCGGGCAGCTCGCACAGCCGCTCCGGCGTCTCGTCGAGCACGCGAAAGGTGTCATCACCGAACCGGTCCACGATCCGCGCCGCCCACACCTCCCCAATGCCCCGGATCGCGCCCGAACCAAGGTAGGCGACCATGCCGTCACGGCCGACCGGCAGCAGGCTCGACATCCGGTCGACGTCGAGCTGCATCTCGCCGGTCCGGTGCCGGGCCCATGTCCCCTCGAGTCGCAGGCGCTCCTGCAGCCGTGGCTCCGGGAGCCGCGTGCGCGCCGTCCAGAGCGCCCCGTCGTCGCTGCGCACCACGAAGACCGTGAACGCCCCGTCGGGCGATCGAAAGCGAATCCGCTCGACCACCGCCTCAAGCTCCAGGCGCTCTCCCTCGCGTCCGGCGAACAGCGCTCCTGTCTTTGCTTCTGCCATCGGCTCCGGTGTCACTCCGAGGGTTCGTGCCCGTTCGCGTCGCGTTCGGCAAGCCACGCAAGCCCTAGCTCCACAGCGACACGACGTGCGGCGGCGCGATGCACCCCCGACGCTGCTCCCGATGCGGCCTTGCGCGACCACCTCGCGGCGGCCTCCGCCGCCTCGACCACCTCGGCAGCGGCGCCACCGACAACCTCCGACGCCCGGGGGTTGCCGCTGTCGTCGGCCCCGACCGCTGCCAACACGCGCCGCACCTCGCTCTCCCACCGCAGCAGCTCGCGCGTCGCATCCCGGTGTACACGCCGCGCGGCGCGCTCGTCGCGGATCGCCCGGAGCCGCACCAGCTCGAGCAGCGCCGGGCTCACCGCAGCCTGCCTGCCAGCACAGCCGCCTGCGCCCAGGCGTCGTGCCATGCGACATGCTCGGTCGATGACTGGCTCATGAGCGACCGGAGCTCCGGCTCGACCGCGAGCGCCATGTCGAGCGACCGCAGCGAGCCGCGCTCGTACAGCCCGTGCTCGACGGCCACCCGGTGCTCGTCGAGCTCTGCCAGCGCCGACCTCAGCAGCCGCGCCGTGTCGAGCCGGTCTGCGTCGAGCGCGCGCGAAGCGACCCGCGAGCTCGAGCCCACCGGCTCCAGCGCCGGAAACTGCCCCCGGCGCGCCAGCCTCGCCGTCAGGTGAAGGTGGGCGTCGAGAAGGCCCCGCAGCTCAGACGCCTCGGCGGCCTCGAACGCCTCGCGCTCAACGAGTACGGTGTAGATCGCCGTGATCGCCCCCGCGGCGGAGTTGCCCGCACGCTCGAGCAGGCGCGACACCTGCGCAGCGACCCCGGGCGGCATCGAGGCGCCCGGCACCGACTCACCCCGCAGCTCCGCGACCTCGCGCGCGGCCCTGACATAGCGGGTGAGTGAATCGACCATCAGCAGGCAGTGGCCTCCAGCGCCACGGACCTGCTCCGCCAGCGACGTCGCCACCTCTGCGGCGCGCAGCCGTGCGAGCGGTGGCGCATCCGAGGTCGCCACCACCACGGTCGCCCGACCGCGCCAGCGCGACGACTCCAGCGCTCCGACGACCTCCGCGACCTCACGACTCCGCTCCCCGACCAGCCCCACCACCAGGCCGTCGGCCTCGATACCGGCCGCGAGCTGCCAGAGCAGCGTCGACTTGCCCGACCCCGGCCCCGCAAAGAGTCCCGCCCTGACTCCCACCGCAAGCGTCGTGAAGAGGTCGACCGCGCGCACCCCCGTCGGCAACACCCGGTCGAGCGGCCGCCGACCCAGCAGCCCCCGCGACTCCTCGACTCCGCTCCAAGGCGACGGCCGCGGACCGCCATCGAGGGGTTCCCCGAACGAGTCGATCACGCGACCTCGCACCGAGGCAGCATCGGGCACGCGGGCGAACGACCCAGCGACCCGGACCTCGGCTCCTGCCCGCAGGCCCTCCGTTGGTGACAACGAGAGGATCAGCGCCTCGTCGCCATCGAGCCCGATCACCTGGCCGCGCAGGGCACCGCCGCGACGGTCCATCTCGACAACCTGCCCGATCGTCAGGTCCGGCACGCGCGCAACCACCGTCAGCCCCCGTACCGACGTGACGCGCCCAAGGACCGGGGTCCGCGCCACGGCCGCATCGACCGCCGCAGCCAGCCGCTGCCGGAGCGAGTGCGCACTCGCCTCATCCACGGCGCACCATCGCATCGAGTTCGAACCGCATCGACTCCAGGATGGTGGACAGCCGGAGCGCCTGCTGCCCGTCCGGCCGGATCACCACGACGTCGCCGGCGCCGAGCTCGGCGTCGGGCCGGACCTCGACGCCTGCCCACCATTGCGAGCCCCCGCGCTTCCTCATCGGTTCGACCAGCTCGGGTGCGACCCGGAGCTGCAGCACATCCTCCGCACGGGTCGACGCCAGCGCCCGCTCGATCACCATCCGCATCGACGCGTCGTCGTGGATGACGGCGATGCCGACCACCACCCGCGAGCACTCGATGACGGCGTCGACCATCCGGCGGAGGTCGCTCTCGCGAGAGGCCACCAGCCGCGACAGCAGCGCTGTCACAAGGGCGCGTCCCTCCTCGAGGCCCTGGTCACGCGCGGCACTCACCAGCCGCTGTCGCTCCGCGGTTGCCCGCTCGATCTGCTCCCGGAGCTCCGCAAGCTCCGCCGCGGCGTTCCACAGCCGCGCCCGGTCGACCTCCTCGATCCAGCCGACGGCACCGGCCGCCAGCAGCCAACGCTCGTCCTCACGCGCAGGCAAGGGCCGCCAGCCGGATTCCTCCTCGCACGCCGCAGCCCCTCGCTCCATCTCACACCTCCGGCTGAAGCAGGTGCAGGCGCACCCACCAGCTCGCGAGCGCCTCGAGCTCAGGCACCGGGCGACTCTGCGCGAGAATGCCCCCCTCGACACCGGAGATGGTCGCGAGCTCCCAGCCCCAGATGCTCGCCCAGGCGTTCGTCAGTGCGGCGCAGACCACGGCGCGGGTCGGGGTCGCCATCGCGGCCTCGAAGCCGGCCCCGGTAAAGTCCACCGCGAGGATCGGGCCCGTT
>JBILLP010000246.1:0-5700 GCA_044376025.1 Bradymonadia bacterium | reverse complement strand
CGAGCCGGCGGCCAGGGCGTGCGGGGTGCCGGTGAGCGCGAGGTTTTTTACAAAGTCGGCGCCGGCCGCGCCGGTCGAGCTGACGAGACGGGAGACGAGGTCGGCGAGCGCGGCCTGGACGGTCGTGCCGGCGATTTCTGTCGGCGGGGAGAAGGCGATGTGCGCCGCGGCGTGGCGGCGGGAGGCGCCAGAGAAATGGCCGGAGAGTGCTGCGTCTGCGCCATCGAGCGTCGCCTGGAGATTCGGGGCGGTCGGCGAGAGCGTCGTCCAGGTGCCGGCCTCAACGGCCACCGCATCGGCTTCGGCGAACACGAAACTCTGGCGGCGAGAGAGGTCAATGTCGGCGGCGAGAATCTGCGTCTGAGCGAAGGTCCGGCGGATGTCGCAGAGAAGCAGCTCGGCCTCGGGCATCGCGACCCGGCTCGCCGAGCCCATAGCGGCCTCGGCTCCCTGCCGGACGACGACCTCGAAGTGCTCGTCTCGACGGAAGTAGACCTGCTGCGAGTTGCCGTCGGTGCGCGGGTCGGACAGCAGTCGGGTGAACCGAAGGAACACGCCGAGCCAGCGCTCGTGGCCAGCGACAGTCACGGTCGTGGGCACGCCGGTCAGGTCGACCGAGCAGTCGACCGTCTGCGCCGCCGCAAACGCCACCCGCTGCCCTGCCCGGTCGTAGGCCCGGGCCGGCGCCGTCACGTCGATGCTCAGGTCGGCCACCGGAGCATGCGGCGTCGGCACCGCGCCGGTGATGATGCCAAAGACGCCGACGTCGGAAGCCAGCGCCCGGTCGGCCCGCTCGAGCTGCTCAAACGCCAGGTCGAGCTCGGCCTCGGTGACGGGCGGGCGGAAGTAGAAGTCGGTGCGGTTGGACAGCCTGGCTCTTGGACCTTGGGGGGGCGGTTCCGGGGCAAAGGGTGTGCCTGGCTATCGGTCCGGGACGCTCCTTTGACCCACGGCTTGGCACCTTCGCAGAAACGTGTTAGGCGCGCGGCTCTTGTTGCACCGCTGACCCTCCGTCCAACGTTGAGTCACGCTGCGACGCGATCCTGCGAATTGCAGCGCGTACTTTGCGATGAAATCACTAAACCTTAGTAGCCCTGAAGCTCTGGCAGCCTCCCAAGGGTTGTTCCGAGAGGTGACAGGCAGAATTTGTCTGGCTCTGATGCAAACCAATGCGCTGAAGGCGACCGGAATCAATGCACGCGGCCAAGCGGTTGCTGAACTTCTGGTAGGTGTTTGCGGCACTGCGGACGCCATCAGCAAGGTGGGTTCGCACCCAGCGTGGGTTGACGAAGCCTACATGCTAGGCCGGTCTTTCCTGGAACGCTGCGTCAATATCTCGTACCTCATTGTGTGCGGTGACGACGAGTTCCGTGAGATGCTCGACCACGACCTGAGTCGCCAGTACTCGAATACGAACCGTTCTGTGGTTACGGAGCATCTCTCATTCACAGTCGCGCAGCTTCAACGTCCCGAACTCGCGGAGTTGGATGAGAGAGTACGGTCAGCGGTCGAAAAATTCACTGACAAGCGGGGGCGCCACAAAGATTGGACAGCCCTGAGCCTACCTCAGCGGATCGATCGTCTGGCCACTCTGGAGCCGAATTGCGGGCTCGATGTGTTCCTGTTGGTATACCTTGCAGTGTATGCGCACGCATCGGAGGCTCTCCACGGTTCACTGGCGGGCGTCCGCCACTTCAATCGAGGTGAGTTCGCCTTCGACCACACCCGTGGCGACTATACGTGGGACGATCGCAGTTCGCAGTTACTGACGCTTTTCGTGGCCCTGTCGAAGTGTGCCGTTGCAGTCTTGCGGCTGCTAAACGTTCGGTTTCCCCATCCGGCTCTGCAGAGCGAGGCCAATAGTATGAGCCTTGCCTTGGATTCCTTCTTCAAGTCCTTGAAAATGTGAGTAGACGAAAGTTGTTCTGCAACGATGTCACCCCGCCAGCACAGACCCATCCCCCACTTCGCTCACGCCGAGCACCCAACCTTCGTCCACCGCTGGCGCAACCGGCTCGATCAGCTCCACGAAGTGGGTGTGCGCCGGGCGCATGAGGTCGACGATGGCGCGGAGTTGGGCGCGCTCGCGGTCAGAGAGCAGGCGAGGCACGGCGACGTTGAAGGCGAAGCGGGAGAAGCGGTCGGACGGGCCGAGTACCCAGGATTCTCCGAGGATGGACTCTCCGAGCACGAGACCGTTGGCGGAGAATGGGAGAACGGTGACGGCGTCTAGGCCGAGGAAGAAGCGGAGCACGGTTCGGATGCCGACGGCGGTGCCTTTGAGGCGATAGACGTCGACGAGGACAGCGGCGAGGCGGCGCTTGGCGCCGAGGTCGAGGTCGAAGGCGAAGGGGTTGCCGAGGTCGGCGAGCATGGCGTCGACGGCGGACTCGGGGGCTCGGTCGAGGCGGACGAGATTGGTGGAGGTGTCGATGCGCTGAAGCTGGTCGTCAACGATGACCTGGAGGCAGGTGATGAAGCGGCGTAGGTCCCCGGTGTCGACGCGCCGGTTGTAGGCCGGCAGCATCGACCAGAGGTCGAATCGGCGAGCGGCCGGGCGCGGTGGTGCGAAGGCGTCGACTGCCAGCCGGTCGTGCGGTGGCAGGCAGGTGTTGCCCGCGGCGTCGGTCACGGCGCGAGGCGAGCTGCTTCGGGCCGACCATGCGCTCACGTTGGCCGACGCCGCCGTCGAGTACGCGGGGCCCTTCACTGCGATGTGGACCCGACTGCCAGACGCCCTCCGAGTGGGCACGGCCTGGACCGCACCCGATGTGTTCGGGGAGGTCGCACGCGACGAGGCTCGCTGTGTCGGTCACCACCGCATGCTGCGAAGTTATGCGAGGCACGACTACGCCGAGGTCACTCGCGCCCTTGATCTACGCGGCGACGAGCGCGTGATCGACGCGGGCGGCGGGCTCGGCGTTCTCGCGCGGCGGATCATCGACGCCCACCCTTCTGCCGAGGTCACCGTCCTCGAGCGCCCGGAGGTGGTGGCGATGGCAACGCCTGCCTCGCGGGTGCGCTGGCGGGCCGGGAGCCTGTTCGAACCGTGGGGGGGCGAAGCGGATGCGGTGGTGCTGTCCCGGGTGCTCCACGACTGGGATGACGCCGAGGCGCTGCAGATCCTCCGCCGCGCTCGAGCCGCGCTCTTCGACGGCGGGCGCCTCTACGTCGTAGAGATGTTGGTCCTCGATGAGCGCGTCGCCGGTGCGCTCTGCGATCTGCACTTGCTGATGGCAACCGGTGGGCGCGAGCGCTCGGCGGAGCACTTCATGCGATTGTTCTCTGCGGCCGGTTTCGAACTTGTCGCGGTGAGGAGGCTACCCGCGCTCCCGGCGATCATCGTGGCGGTGGCGTCATGACGGAGGTGCAGTGGCAGATCCCGCCCTCGGTGCTGCGCCTCCTCGCGCGAGCGCCGATGGACCGCGCTGTCGTCGTGCTGCTTCGGCACAGCGTCCGTGATCACCTGCCACCCGGTGATGCGAGCTACGTCCTGCCCATCACCGAGGTCGGGCGCCGGCTCGCGCTCGAGTTTGGCGGGCACCTGCGTGGCCGGCTGCGAACACTTCACGCAAGCCCGCTCTTGCGCTGCGTCCAGACCGCGGAGGCCCTCGCCGAAGGAGCCGGTGTCACACTCGCCGTTGTTCCCAATCGGCTCCTCGGCGACCCCGGCGTGTTCGTCCTCGACGGCCGACGCGCGTGGGCGAACTGGGAGCGGCTCGGCCACGAGGGCGTGATGGGACACATCGTCAGCGAGACCGCCGCGCTCTCGGGGATGGCGCGCCCAGACGAGGCCGCGCGCTTCCTCGTTCAGTCGATGCTCGGCGAGGCCGCCAGCCGCCCGGGCGTGCACGTGTTCGTGACGCACGACTCGCTCGTGACCGCAACCGCCGCGCGACTGCTGGGCAGGCCGCTCGGTCCCGACGACTGGCCGTGGTACCTGGAGGGAGCCTTCTTTTGGCTCACCGCAGACGGCGTTCACGCCGCCTACAGGGACGAGGCGGCAATCCGGCCAGCTCCGCTCTGCAGCCTGGCAGAGGACGACGTCGCCGAGTTCGCCCGACGCGAGATCGCGGCGACGGTCGGGCTCGACTCCGGCGCGCACTTCTTCTTGGCGGGCGGCGCCTTCAAGTCGCTTCTCACCGGTCGTCCCCCGAGGGACCTCGACCTGTGGGCTCCCTCCGAACGCGACCGTAACCTGCTCCTCGCAGCGCTGCGAGATCGTGGCGCTCGGCCTGCCGGTGCGCGCCCCTTCGCGGATGCCTTCGAGCTTGCGGGACGGGTGGTTGAGGTCCCACACAAGACTGAGCCGGACACGCTGTCGGAAAGGTTGGCGCGCTTCGACATCGGGCTCTCGGCCGTGGGCGTCGAACACCGACCCAACGGGGAGTGGTCCGTGATGGTGCATCCGCTCGCGCTCGACTCGATCCGTCGGCGCGAGGTCCGGCTGCTCAAGCCCCTGGTCAACTGGAAGTACGTGCTGACGACGCTGGAGCGAATGCGCCGCTACGCGGAGGAGCTGTCCTTCTCGGTGCCTGCGGCGTCGTCGTCCTCATCTCCGGTGTCTTCTTCGGCCTCCTCGCGTACGTCGTCGTGAGCACGCAGCGCGGTGAGCAGCGCTTCCGCGCCGCGCTGGCCCAGCGTCCGCACCTCGCGCTCCGTGGCACGCGCGTGCGCACAACAATGGGTCTGCAGGTCGTCTCGCGCGACAGCGAATACGAGCTGAGGTCGGGGCGATGGGGCGTTCGGGAGGGAAGTGCGTTCATGCGGCCTACTCTCTCGAGGTCGGGAAAGGCGCAGCCGCGAAGAAGAACCATGCAGATCAAGCCCAGAAAAAGCTTAACTGCTAGTGCCTGACCCCATTTTTCGAGGTCGGTCACTTTCGTGCACTTGCAAACCGCCCTCTACCTCGCAATTGTGCCCTCGGGCTCATCATAACGCGGAGGTAGTCCACATGTGGCATACTAATCTATTACGTGTCGTCTTCATCGCTTGGCTCCCGGGGATCGGGGGGCTCGCCGTCGTTAGCGGTTGCGAGAGCCCGAGTGGCCAGGACGGTCCTGACGCCAGCGCCGATACCGGTGCCGATACCGGCGATTCCGACGTCGGCTCACGCGACTTCCATGAACAGGTGCCCATGCGCGACGGGGTGCGCCTGGACACACGCGTCGTCTTGCCTTCCCTGGGCTCCGGACCGTGGCCCGCCCTTTTGCTCAGGTCGCCCTACCTGCGGGAAGGGAGTGACGCCGTCGTCCCGTACCTCAGCGGGTTCACGGACGAGGGATACGCCCTCGTCGTGCAAGCGGTTCGGGGGACGGCCACCTCGGAGGGAACGCTGCACC
This sequence comes from Bradymonadia bacterium, assembly GCA_044376025.1. Classification (GTDB taxonomy): domain Bacteria; phylum Myxococcota_A; class Bradymonadia; order REDH01; family REDH01; genus JBILLP01. The sequence continues at coordinate 358 of JBILLP010000246.1, read as the reverse complement.
CGCTCGCCCAGGAGTTTCCTGACGGCCATGACACCGTGGACTGGCTGATCGCTCAGCCGTGGTCGAACGGCCGCGTCGGCACCTTCGGCGCGTCCTACGAGGGGTTCACGGCTGGCGCCGCGGCGGTCGAGAGCCCGGAGGTCGACGTCGTGGTCATGGACGGGGCGATCACTCGTGCGTTCGAGGGCTGGCCGGGCCAACGGGGGATTGGCGTCTCATACGGGATGCTCATGTGGTGGACTTGGGTCGAAGGGCTCGACGACGCCGGGCAGGACCCCGAGTTCTATGATGTCGTCACGAATGTCCGACCGGAGCGGGACCACGACATCGCGTACTTCGGAGAGGAGGTCGACGTTTG
>JBILLP010000245.1:0-5706 GCA_044376025.1 Bradymonadia bacterium | reverse complement strand
CTGCTTCAACGACGACGGTGCGACGGCGGGTGCCTGCCCGGCCTCGTGGATTTGTGAGGATGACACCGTGCCGGTCGACCCGTGTGACGGTGTGATCTGCGGCGCCGATGAGGTGTGTGATCCCGGCACGGGTGTGTGTGTGCCCAACGGCGACCCGTTCGACGGCAGCCGCGGCGGTGACTGCATCGTGTGTGACGGCTGCCGCACCGACGCCGACTGCGGCGGTGGCAGCTGCGTGAGCTTCGTCGGCGTCGGTGCCTTCTGTGTGCTCGACTGCGCGTCGTCTGGCTGCCCTGGCAACACCGACTGCTTCACCGTCGGCAGCGGCGCCACGCAGCGCAGCGTCTGCCTCAACAGCGACGCGGCCAGCGGCATCTGCCCGGCCGACTTCGTCTGCGACACCTCTCCGACCACCGAGCCCGACGCGTCGCCGAGCGACGACACCGAGACGGGCGGCAACGACACGGGCGTCGAGGCCGATACCGGGACGGGCGGCAACGACACCGGCAGCACCGGGACCGGCGACAACGGCGGTTCGGGCTCGCGCTCGCGTGGCACGACGACCACCTCGGGCTGTTCGGCCGCCGGCGGTGGACTCGGCCCCGCTCAGCTCGCGGCGGCCCTCATCGCTTTGGCGGCGGTGGCGCGTCGACGACGCGTGCGAGCAGCGTAGCCTCACCCGCGAGGCCCTCGAAGGCGGCGCCGACAAACACGCGGTAGCGACCCGCGGGCAGCTCCGCGACCGCGTCGGCATCGGGGAATCCTCCCCCGTCGTCGCTGTTGCGCCACGCCTGCTCGCCGCGGACGCCGACGACGGTGTCCCCGGTCGCGTGCATCGTCGCCACCGACACCCAGGCCTTGGCGGGCAGGTCGAAACAGGTGGTCGGCTCCTTGGGCCAGAAGCCCCTGCATGAGGTCGCTCCCGACCCCTCGCAGGGCCGCTCTGCCGCGAACGCCACCCTGCGCGCGACCGGGCGCCGGCTGACCACCGCGCAGCCGTCATCGGGCCAGGCGGTCGCAGCCTGCAGCGTGACGCCGACCTCGCCCGACCCATCCATGGCAAAGGTCCCGACGCGCAGGGCACCTCCGTCGGCGCCGAGCTCCCCGACCACAATCGAGCGGGGCGCGCGCGGGCCGTCGTCATTCCACAGGGGCGCCTGCCCGGGCCGCTCGAACATGAAGGCCGGGTCGGGTTCGTCGCGGACCGCCTCCGCGACGAACCAGCTCGGCGCCTCGCTGCGGAGGCAGAGCGCCGCATCGGGGCGGTAGCGCCCGGGGCAGTTCTCGATCCCGAACTCCGCGGCACAGCGGAGTCCGCCGCCCACGGCGACCTGCCGCTCGATCGGCTCCGGCCCCACCGCCACCGTGTTGTCGGCCGAGCAGGCGACCGGCGTAGGTGCCTCCGCGCGTGCGATGCGGAGCTGCCACGAGATGTCGAGCGGTGGCGCCACACGCCCGACAAACACCTCGAAGCTCCCGGCACCGAGGTCGATACTGCGGGCGGTGAGGGGCTCCCCGACGGTGGCGTCGAGGCAGGCCGTCGAGCCGCCCCCGACGATCGCAAGCCCGAGCGTTCCGGCCGGATCGTGGTGCAGCGTCGCCCGGGCACGCGTCGGACTCGCGAGCCGGAGCCGAGCGACCGGTGCCTCGGCAAACTCGCCCGGGCAGCCGATCCGCTGCACGGGCGCCGACTCTGCCATCCTCCCCGAGGCGAGGAGCGGCTCGTCGAGGGTTGAGGTCAGCACCTCCGCAGCGGCGGGAGCGTCGGCGGGCGCCAGTCGAGCCGTGCGCGACGCCGACGGTGCGGTCGGCGCCTCTGCCTTGCCGCAGGCCGAGAGCGCAATCCCGGCCACAAGGCTCGCGATGCGGCGAAACGATTGAGGCGTTGCCGCAAGCCGACTAGCGTGCCGCCGGTGGCTCGACGTGGCGTCGGCCGCGCAACGGGGGGGAGCCCCCTCGCTGGTTGTGGGTTCACGGAGCGCGCTCGACATGGAACTCTCTCGTCTCTCGCTGTCAGTCATCGCCGCCATCGCGCTCTCTGCCACGGCGGCCCCGGCCTTCGCCGACCCGGCTCCGCTCACGCTCGGCCAGGAGGTCTCAGGCTCGCTCTCGACGGGTGACGAGACGGGGCCGCGCAACGCCCTCGCAGACCGTTACTCGCTGACACTGGAGCAGGGCCAGAGTGTTCGTATCGAACTGTCGTCCGATCAGTTCGATGGCTACCTGATGGTGCTCGACAGCCGCGGCCGCCCCCTCGCCGAGGATGACGACTCGGGCGGCGCGAACAACCCGCGCATCCGCTTCGTCGCAAGCGGCAACGAGACCTACACGGTCGTCGCGACCGGCTACGACGAATCGGCGCGCGGCGCCTACCGCCTGCTCGCGGCGGCGTGGCGGCAGAACCCGGTGCAGACCACCCGGGTGACGCTGCCCTTCGAGCGCAACGACGAGCTGGCCGACTCCGACGGCATGCGCGGCACCGGCCAGTCTGTCGACGCCTACGTCTTCGACGGCTCCGCGGGCGAGTCGATCGTGGCGACCATGCGCGCATCCTACGATTCGTACCTGATGCTGATCGGGCCGACCGGAGAGGTCGTCGCGGAGGATGACGACGGCGCGGGCGGCACCGACGCGCGCATCCGCTTCACGCTGCCGAACTCCGGTGAGTACCGGCTGCTCGCGACGGCGTTCGATGACAACACCCGGGGGGCCTACTCGGTGAACATCGTGGTGGGTGGCAGTCCCGAGGCGACGACGGCGACCCCGCTCCGGGCCGGCGAGCTGACCCGGGGCGAACTGACCCGGAGCGACGCCGGTGTCTCGACGCCGCGCTACTCCTTCGCGGCGCGGGCCGGCCAGCTCATCGACGCACGCCTGTCGTCGAGCAGCTTCGACGCGCTGCTGAGCCTGGCGGGGCCGACCGGCGATGTGCTCGGCTCCGACGACGACTCCGGGGGCGGCACCAACGCCCGTGTCCGCGTCGTCGCGCCGGCCGACGGCACCTACACGCTCACGGCGTCGAGCTTCGATGAGAAGCAGGGCGAGTACGTGGTCTCGGTCGACCTGCAGACGCCTGCGCCGGTCGCCGCGCGCCGCGTCCGCCTGGGCCAGCCACAGAACGGCAAGTTCGAGACGACCGACGCTCGGCTCGTCGCCGGCGATGCCGTCGTCGATGTCTACACCTTCGAGGGGCGGGCGGGGCAGCGCATCCGGGCCACCGTCGACAGCCACGCCGGCGGCAGGGTCCGCATCACCGCCCCGACCGGCGAGCTGCTCCCCGAGCCGCCGAACTCCGCCTCGACCTCACAGACGGCCACGCTGCCGGTGACCGGCGTCTACACGGTCGCCGTCTCTGCCACCGTCGAGCAGGACACGCCCTACAAGTTCCTGCTCGAGAACGCCCCGGTCGCCTCTGACGACGCGCCGCGCACCGCGCTCACCTTCGGCCAGGCGGTCAAGGCGGAGCTGAAGAGCGGAGACGGCATCCGCAGCGACAACGGCGGGCTCATGGACATCTACGAGCTGCGCGTCGAGGAGCGCTCGATGGTCGAGATCCGCATGTCGTCGCGCGAGATCGACACGCTGCTTGAGCTGCAGTCGGCCGACGGCCACGTCATCGCCTCGAACGACGACGCAGAGGGCACCGACGCGGTCATCCGAGAGCCGCTCGCCCCCGGCGTCTACCGCGTCGTCGCGACGGAGTTCCAGAACGCACCCGGGTCGTACGACCTGGTCGCGACGCGGGTGGCCGACCAGCCGGTGGTCATCGAGGAGATCGCCGTCGGCGCGACCGTGATTGGGCGCATCGAGCCGACCGACGTGCGGGTCAGCGGGGGCAGGGCCCCTGCCGACGTCTACCGGATGCGCCTCGAGGCCGGGCAGCAGGTCACGATCCGCATGCATTCGGAGTCGCTCGACAGCCAGCTCCGCGTGCTCGACGAGACCGCCTTCGTCGTCGCGGAGAACGACGACTACGGTCAGGGGCTCGACGCCCGGGTGAGCTTCACGGCCTCTGCGGCCGGTGAGTTCAAGATCCTGTGCGGCTCCTACGGCGAGCCGAGGCCCGGCACCGGTGCCAACGAGTACCGGCTTGAGGTGACGGCGGGCCTGGCCACTGGCGACGGGACCGAGCTGTGACGGCGGCAACGGACCCGGGCAGGCCGCTCCTGCTCGTCAGCAACGACGATGGCTACCAGGCGCCGGGTGTGCTCGCGCTTGCCGCGCGGCTCGAGTCGGTCGGCGAGGTGTGGGTCGTCGCGCCCGAGCGCGAACGGTCGGCCATCTCGCACGCCATCTCGCTGCACAAGCCGCTGCGGCTCGGCAACCCCGCGCCGCGCCGCTACTGGTGCTCGGGCACGCCGACCGACTCGGTCTACATCGCGATGCACCACGTGCTGCCGCGGCTGCCGGCCATGGTGGTGTCGGGGGTGAACCGCGGCGCGAACCTCGGCGACGACGTGCTCTACTCAGGCACGGTCGGCGCCGCGATGGAGGGCTGCGTGATGGGCATCCCGTCGCTCGCGGTGAGCCTCGCGCACCCGCACGGGACCGACTTCTGGCCGGCTTCGGAGCTGGCCGCCCGGGTCGTCAAGCGAGTGCTTCGCACGGGGCTGCCCAAGGGTGTGCTGCTGAACCTCAACGTGCCGAACGAGTACGATGTCAGCCGCGGCATCGTGCCGACGCGCCTCGGGCGGCGCAACTACGGCCGCGTGGTGTCGCGCCACCTCGATCCCCGCGGCAAGCCCTACTACTGGATCGGCGGTCCCGACCTCGGCTTCGAGCCGGTTGACGGCTCCGATTGCGACGGTATCCACGCCGGACGGGCGACGCTGAGCCCTGTGCACCTCGACCTGACGCACGAGGCCACGCTGCGGCAACTGCTCGATGCTGACGACTATGGCGCCCCCCTCGAGGAACCGCATGGATCTTGAGACCTACCTCAAGTCGCACATCCGCGACGTGCCTGACTTCCCCGCCCCGGGCATCGTCTTTCGCGACATCACGACCCTGATCGGCGACGGGCCGGCGCTGCGTGCGACCGTCGATGCCTTCAGGGCGCGCTACGCAGGGCGGGGTATCACCCGCATCGTCGCGCCTGAGTCACGCGGCTTCATCTTTGGTACCGCGCTCGGCTACGCGCTCGGGCTGGGCGTGGTGCTGGTGCGCAAGCCTCGCAAGCTGCCGCGCGCAACCCGGTCGGTGACCTATGAGCTGGAGTACGGCACCGACACGCTCCACATGCACGAGGATGCGCTGACGGCGGCCGACCGGGTCGTGATCATCGACGACGTGCTTGCGACGGGCGGCACGGCCGAGGCGGTCGGCAAGCTGGTGGCCGACTCGGGCGCCAGCGTCGAGGAGATGGCGTTCGTGATCGAGCTCGACTTCTTGTCGGGCCGAAAGCGACTTTCGCCCTTGAGTGTGTTCAGCCTGGTGCACTACTAGCGTGCGCCGCGGGGTGCCGAACGGGGCACCGCGAGACCTCGTAGCTCAGTTGGATAGAGCAGCCGTTTCCTAAACGGCAGGTCACAGGTTCAATTCCTGTCGGGGTCACTCTGGGGGGGAATTCCAAGGGTAGGGCGCGCCGGTGGCGAGCGTGCTCCGGGTCGCATTGCGCTTGATCCGCCGAGATGCAGCGACCATCCTCTCGGCACTGGAGCCCGAACACCGCATGAGCATCGCCGACCCCGACAACCCGGAGCAGCG
>JBILLP010000244.1:0-5711 GCA_044376025.1 Bradymonadia bacterium | reverse complement strand
GGATGAGGGCAGCGGTGAGGGCAGCGGCGAGGGCAGCGGCGGCACGACCCCGTTCGCGGACCTCGACGGCGACACCATCCCCGACGACGTCGACAACTGCGTCGGTGCGGCGAACATCCACCAGCTCGATGCCGACGGCGATGGCGCCGGCGACGCCTGTGACAGCGCGGTCGCATTCACGGTGCTTGCGCCGTCGGTGCCAGCCCCCGGCATCGCCTTCACCTCGGTCGTGCCGGCCCTGCTGCCGCTGCCGGGGACGCCTCCGCCGACGCCCGTCGCCGTGTCGCTCGCGATGACGGGAGGTGAGGCCCGGGTGGCGTTCGACGACAACGGTGGCGCGGTGCTCGAGTCGCTGTCCTTCTCGTTCGAGACCGACTCGATCTCGATGATGTTCTCGTCGTTCATCGGCTCTGCGTTCCCGATGGACGTCGCCTTCGCGAACTGCACGCTCGAGCTCGAGTCGCCCCAGCCGTTCACCGCCGATGGTGATGCGCTCTCGGTCAGGCTCGCCGGTGAGCTGGGCAGCGACATCGCGTCGGGCTGGCTGTTCCAGTGCGACAACGCGGGCTCTGACCTCGTGGTCGCGGCCTCGACCCCGGTCGACCCGGCCCCGGCGCTCTCGGGCGCAGAGGTCGTGGTCACGCTGTTCGACGGCGCGGTCGAGGTCAGCATCAACGACACGTCGACCAAGACGGCGTCAGGCACCGTCAACGCGCTTGACCCGGGCTTCCCGCTGCCGTTCCCGCTGCCGGTCCAGCTCGATTTCACCGGGGCAGTGCTTCACGCCCGGCTGGCCGTTCCCGACTAGTCCGACGGGTCGCGCGGCGCGGCGGCGGGCGAGGCAACGCCGTCTCTCCTGGCCGCGCCCTCCTCCGGGGAGAAGGGCCCCGTCGTCAGCGCTTGAGAGGCTTGTACCTGAAGGGCTTGGTCTCACCCGGAGCAAGGCCGAGCCGCCGCTGGCGGTCCTTCTCGTAGTCCTCGAAGTTGCCCTCGAACCACTCGACGTGGCCGTCGCCCTCGAACGCCAGGATGTGCGTGGCGACGCGGTCGAGGAACCAGCGGTCGTGGGTGATGATGACGGCGCAGCCGGCGAAGTTCTGGAGCGCCTCCTCGAGCGCGCGGAGCGTCTCGACATCGAGGTCGTTCGTGGGCTCGTCGAGCAGCAGCACGTTGCCGCCGCTCTTGAGCAGCTTGGCGAGGTGGACCCGGTTTCGCTCGCCGCCCGAGAGCTTGCCGACCTTCTTCTGCTGGTCGGCGCCCTTGAAGTTGAACCAGGCGCAGTAGGCGCGGCTGTTGACCTGCTTCTTGCCGAGCTCGATCACGTCGCGTCCGTTCGAGATCTCGTCGAAGACGGACTTCTCGGGGTCGAGCGCGTCACGGCTCTGGTCGACGTACGACAGCTTGACCGTCTCGCCGACGGCGAGCGAGCCTGAGTCGGGCTTCTCCTCGCCGACGACCATGCGGAAGAGCGTCGTCTTGCCGGCGCCGTTCGGCCCGATGATGCCCACGATGCCGGCTGGCGGCAGCCTGAACTCGAGGTTCTCGATCAGGATGTTGTCGCCGAAGCCCTTGGTCAGCGTGTGCGCCTGAATCACCTCATTGCCGAGCCGAGGCCCGGGCGGGATGACAATCTCTGCGCTGCTGAGCCGCTCGCCCATGTCTTGGTTCAGCAGCTCCTCATAGCGCTGGAGACGGGCCTTCTGCTTGGCCTGGCGCGCCTTGGGTGACTGCCTGACCCAGTCGAGCTCGCGCTCGAGGGCCTTCTGCCGGTTCGACTGCTCCTTGCCCTCCTGCTCGAGGCGCTTGGCCTTCTGCTCGAGCCAGCCGGAGTAGTTGCCCTCGTACGGGATGCCCTGGCCCCGGTCGAGCTCGAGGATCCAGCCGACGACGTTGTCGAGGAAGTAGCGGTCGTGGGTGATGAGCACCACCGAGCCCTTGTAGTCGGCCAGGGTGCGCTCGAGCCAGGCGACCGACTCCGCGTCGAGGTGGTTGGTCGGCTCGTCGAGCAGCAGCAGGTCGGGGGCCTCGAGCAGGATGCGGCAGAGCGCGATGCGGCGCTTCTCACCGCCCGACAGCCGGTCGACCGAGGCGTCACCGGGGGGGCAGTTGAGCGCGTTCATCGCGATCTCGATCTTGCGGTCGATCTCCCACCCGCCGACCGCGTCGATGCGGTCCTGCAGGCGGCCCTGCTCCTCGCCCAGCTTCTCGTAGTCGGCATCGGGGTCGCCGAAGGCCGCGGACACCTCGTCGAAGCGCTTGATCAGGTCGCGGATGTCGCGGAGCCCCTCCTCGACGTTCTCGCGAACGGTCTTGGTCGCGTCGAGCTGGGGCTCCTGGGCGAGGTAGCCGACGGTGAACCCGTCTCCGATGAAGGCGTCGCCGTGAACGTCCTGGTCGAGCCCGGCCATGATGCGCAGCAGCGTCGACTTGCCGGAGCCGTTTGTGCCAATGACGCCAATCTTGGCTCCGTAGTAGAATTGGAGCCAGATGTTCTTGAGGACCTCTTTGCTCGGGGGATAGACCTTCGAGAGTCCCTTCATCGTGTAGATGAATCGCTTTTCCATGCTGTCACCGGGGGAGGCTGGGGGAGCGCGGATGTATTGCGGGGGGGTGTGGCGGTCAAGGCGGCTTGCGCCGACCGGGGAGTTCGACCACACACGCGCCCCATGCCTGACACGACCCCAAGGCCACAGGCGATCGAGCCCACCCTCGGACGCGAGATCGGCAGCGTCGCACGCCTCGCGGCGCCGCTCTCGCTCGCCAAGATGAGCCATATGGTGATGGCCTTCGTCGACACGGCGATGGCCGGGCAGGTCGGGCGGGAGGCGCTCGGCGGGCTCGCGCTCGCCAACGCCTGCTACTTCACGCTCTTTCTCTTTGGCCTCGGCATCATCGGAGGCCTCGAGCCTGTCGCCGGCGGTGAGCTGGCACGGCGCGGACCGGTCGGCGCGAGGGACTCCGCAGAGGCCGGGCTGTGGGTCGGCGGCGTGGCGGGGCTGTTCGCTGCGCTCGTGAGCGTGCTGCTGGTGCCGACGTTGCTGCTCGCGATGGGGCAGGACCCAGCGGTGGTCGAGCAGGCTCGCAGGTTTCTGCTGATCGGTGCCTGGGGTGGGATTCCGGCGCTCGCGGCGCAGGCGATCATCGCCCAGCTCACCCTGCACCGCGCAAACTTCGTGGTCACGGCCGCGATGGCGACCATCGTGTTGGTGCACGTGGCGATCAACCTCGTGCTCGTGCCGGGTCGATTCGGGCTACCGGCGCTCGGCATCCAGGGGTTGGCGGTCTCGCGGCTGGTCGGGGATGCGCTGTTGCTTGGGATCCTGATGCTCGCCACGCGCCGGCTTGGCCGCTGGGATGTGTTGCCGGTCTCGATTCGCCGTCCGTCGATGCCTCTGGTGCGCCAGGTGCTGCGGTACGGCGGCTCCATCGGCGTGCAGTTCGTGCTCGAGGTCGCCGCCTTCAACCTCGTGACGGTGCTCATGGGCCGGCTGGGTGCGGCGGTGCTGGCCGGGAGCACGATTGCCCTCAACGTTGCCTCCTTCTCGTTCACGCTCGTGATGGGGGTTGCCTCCGCGGGTGCTGCGCGGGTGGCGATCGCCATCGGGCAGGGCGACCGCGGTGGGGCCCGGCGGTCGGGCTGGGCGACCCTCTGCCTGGCGTGGATGCTCGCGGTCGGCTCCGGCGCTGTGATGCTGATCGGCGACGACTGGATCGTTTCGCGCTACACCTCAGACCCGGAGGTCGCGCAGTGGGCGTTGCGCTTCATGGTGTGCGCGGTGGCCTTCCAGCTCTTCGACATGACGCAGGGTGCCTGCTTCGGCGTGCTGCGCGGAGCCGGCGACACGAGGGTGCCGGCGCTGTTCAACATCGCGGGCTACTGGGTCGTCGGGCTGCCGCTCGCCTTCTGGCTCGTGTTCGGGCTCGACCGCGATCCGACCTGGCTCTGGTGGGGCCTGACCGCGGGCCTGATGCTGATCGCGGTGCTGCTGCTGGTTCGCTTCCAGCGGACGCTGCCTGCGGTGCCCGAAGAGGCCTGACCTCTACCTGGCCGCGGCGATCATGCGCTCGAGCCGCTCGAGCCCACCCTCGATCTGGGCAGGCTCGGGCCCGAACGAGAAGCGGATGTGGTTCTGGAATCGGGAGTCGTGGGCGCGACGGCGCTTGCCGGGGTTCACGTCGAAGAACTCGCCGGGCACCGAGATCACCTGCTGCTCGAGCGCCGCCCTGAAGAACGACATGCCGGTGTTGAGACCCTGCGGCAGGCGCGCCACCGACGCCCAGACGTAGAAGGCGCCCGAAGGCGCGGCGTCGGCCTTGATGCCCATCGCGTTGAGCCGGCGCAGCATCGCCTCGCGCTTTGGCACAAAGTGGCCGCGGATCGCACGCGCCTCCGCATCGGCGACCGAAGGGTCGAGCAGCGGGATGGCCGCCTTCTGGAGCGCGTGCGAGGCACCGCCGTCGAGAAAGGAGCCGACGCTCGAAAGACCCTCGATGATCGACCGGGGCCCGATGGTCCAGCCGATGCGCCAGCCCGGGTAGCGCCAGTTCTTGGTCAGCCCGTCGAGCACGACCACCGGGTCGCGGTCGACATCCTGCACGAACTCCGCCGCCGACACCGTGCCGGTGGTCGAGGCTGCGGAGTCCCACACATAGTGCGAGTAGTACTCGTCGAGCAGCAGGTGGCAGTCTGTCTCGCGGGCGGTCTCGACATAGGCCGCGAGCTGGGGGCCGGCGACGAGCCTTCCGGTCGGGTTCGACGGGTTCGAGAACAGCACCGCGCCGAGGCCGCGGCTGACGATCTCGGTGCGGAGGTCGGCGGGCGTGAGGTGGTATCCCCGGTCGGGATCGAGCGGGATGGGAATCGGCGTGAAGAGCTCGAAGAGCTCAAGCAGCTCCTCGTAGGCGGTGTAGTCGGGGATCACGTGCCCGACGTGGGTGCGCCCGAGCGCCGCGGCCAGGCGCGAGAGGCTGAGCCGGCCGCCGCCGGCGATGGCGACGTTCTCTGCGGTGTACTGGCTCCGCATGCCGCGGCGGTACCGGGCGTTGTAGAGGTCGGCGACGGCGGCCCGCAGCTCCCAGACGCCCGGGACGGGCGCATACTCCGAGGTGCGCGGGTCGATCGTGACAGCCTCGATGCGGGCCGGCCCGTCGGGGATGGCCCCGGTCTCGGGCGCTCCCTGGCCGAGGTTGGCCCAGTCGGGATTGCCGTAGGAGAAGCCGAGCCGGGCGGCCTCGGTCATGACGTAGATGACGCCGGTGCGCGGGACAGGGCGGAACGCGGGGAACTCAGAAAGCTCAGGCTGGCTCATGGACGCTGCTTCGGGAGGGCGACGGGACACGCCGCGCAGCCTGCGTGCATGACCTCTGCGCAAAGGTCAACGCCGTCCAGCTCGATTCGACCGCTGCGCTCGGTCTAGAATTGAAAGTAGATGAAGGGCACCACCGCGGCGCCCTTGATGCGTTGCAGCGCGATCGCGATCCCGAGCAGCGCCAGCGCCTGCAGCAGCACGGGTGCCTCGACGAACCGCCGCACGCCCGCGTTTCGGAGCCGGGCCGGCGTGATGTGCCAGAGCAGGCTGCCGCCGATCAGCGCCACCACCCATCCGGCGAGGTTCGGGGTGTAGGTCGTCAACCGCGAGAGGGAGGCGAGCACGTCAAGCGCGTCGTCGAACGTCGGCGACCTGAAGAAGATCCAGGCGAAGCAGACGAAG
>JBILLP010000242.1:0-5721 GCA_044376025.1 Bradymonadia bacterium | reverse complement strand
GGGCGATTGCCCTCGCGAGGTCGTCGACGCGGGTGGTCGGGATCTTCGGCACGAAGAGCTCGCCGCCGACCATGCGCTCCGTGCTCCGGGTCACGAACGCGACACCCTGGTCGAGCGTGATCCAGAAGCGCGTCATGTCGGGGTGCGTGATCGTGAGCCGACCTGACTTCTTCTGCTCGATGAACAGCGGCACGACCGATCCGCGGCTGCCGACGACGTTCCCGTAGCGCACACAGGCGAACCGGGTCACCGACGGGCCGGCGTAGTGGTTGCCGGCGATGAAGAGCTTGTCGCTGCAGAGCTTCGTCGCGCCATAGAGGTTGACGGGGTTGCAGGCCTTGTCGGTCGACAGCGCCAGCACGCGCTTGACCCCCCGGTCGATCGCGGCGTCGATGATGTTCTGCGCGCCCAGCACGTTGGTGCGGATCGCCTCGAACGGGTTGTACTCACATGCCGGCACCTGCTTGAGCGCCGCCGCGTGGATCACCACATCGACGCCGTCGAAGGCCCGCTGCAGCCGGTCACGGTCACGGACGTCGCCCAGGAACCACCGAAGCCGCTCATCCCTGAACTCCGGGCGAAGCTGCATCTCGTGCTGCTTGAGCTCGTCGCGGCTGAAGACGATGACCTTTCGCACCGGCAGCGTCAGCAGGTGGCCTGCCATGCGTCGGCCGAAGGACCCGGTGCCACCGGTGATCAGAACGGACTTGTCTTTCCAGTCGAACATCGGATCTGTCGCTCGAGGTCGCCGTCCACCCCGCCGAGCGCCGGATGAGGCCAAGCCGGGAGCCTAACCGTGTGTCCGCAGCCGGTCCAGCGTGACCGCGCTGCCCACGCCCCGAGAGCCGCTGCCGTCCTCAGCGAGGCGCGTAGAGCTTGGCCAGCAGCTTGCAGCGGTCGGTCTCCTGCTGGAAGTAGGGGTTGTGCACGACCTGTGTCACATGACCCGGAGCCGTCTCGGGCAGGCAGAAGACGCTCATGCAGTCGATGTCGTGGCGGCTGCCGACCCAGGTGGTCACCTCCTGCGACCAGACGTGCAGGCCCGCAGCCTCCGCCGCCGCCCGGATCCGCTCCGCGGACACGCTCATCGCCCGCCAGTGCCGGTTGTCGACGAGGCCGAGCCGGGCCAGCGCCGTGTACCGCGGAAGCACCGAGAGCGGGCCGAAGTACCTGACGTGCTGGTGGAGGTTGCTGTGGTGGACAAAGGCGAACCCGCCCGGCCGAAGCGTCCGCCTGAACTCCGCCAGGTAGTCCTTCATGACATCGAGCTCGGCGTGGACGAGCGAATCGTAGGTGAACAGGAAGTCGACGGAGGCATCGGCGACCCCCACCAGCGTGCGGCCATCGTTGACCGCGAAGCTGAGGGATGCCGCGTCGGCGAAACGCTTGCGGCAGTGCTCGATGCACTCCGGGGACTGGTCGACCAGGTGCAGCCGCTCGGCCAGAGGCAGCAGGAACCTCGTCCAGCGTCCCCGGCCCGGCGCGATCTCAACCACGCTCGACGCCGGAAGCCAACGGCCAATCCGGGGCAGCAGCGTCCCGCGCCAGTGCATCTCCGAGTTGCCCCACGGCGCCGACCACTCCTCGCCATCCTGCGGCCAACCGTAGTTGTCGTTCCAGGTGCGGATGTTCTCGTTGAGCGTAGGCATGCGGACTGTCGGGTTGCGCCGGGTGGGAGAGGGGGATCCCTAGTCGCGCCCTGCTCGCGACGTCCAGCGATGCGGGTCTGCCAGGCGCCTCGCCCACCGGTCGAGCAGCGGCGACTCCGACCTGAGCCAGTTCTTCGCCTCCAGCGCCCCGTAGGCCGCGATCGCCGCGCGAACCTCACCCGGGCTCATGCTCCCGAAGAACGGGGTGAGCTCCGCCTCGTAGGCGCGCAGCACCTCCCACGTGTTGACGCCGGCGCTCGCGAGCTGAGCCGCCAGCGACGCGTAGGTCCGCGTGCCGCCCCCTGCCGTCGTGTTCTTGGCGAGGTGCAGCGACCAGGCTGCCGGCGTGACCCAGAGGCGGTGGCCGAGGCGCCGGAGCCGGAGCTGCATCTCCTGATCCTCGCGCAAGAAGGTCGGCCCACCGAGCCGCGTGCTGAACCGCTCCCGCGCGAGCAGGTCACGGGGCGCCATGAAGATCGCGTGCGCGCAGGGCAGCTCCCGCGCCTCGGTCAGCACCGAGGTGTCGACGGTCAGCAGCCGGCGGTTGAAGAGCGGCCGCCCCGACCGCTCCGCCTGCGCGAGCGCGGTCGGGGCGTCTTCGTCGGCGAGCTGCTGCACCAGGCGGCCCGCGATCAGCGCGGCGCCGAGCCGCTGCCGCTCACGGAGCAGCGCCTCGACGTGGCCTTCTGACAGCACGACATCGTCTTCGCCGAACAGCACGAGGCTCCCCGTCACGGCGTCAATCCCGGTGTTGCGGGCCGCGGGCAGACCGAGCGTGCGGGCATGCCGCACGATGCGGATCGGCGCCGAGCCCGGCGCGGGCGGGAGGTCGTCGAGCGTCAGCGGCTCGGGGCTCCCATCGTCGACAAGCACGATCTCGAGCACACCGGGCTGTCGCGCGTACCCCGGCAGCAGTCGCTTGAGCGTCGCGTGCCGGCGGTAGGTCGGGATCACGATCGAGACCGTCGCGGGCGGCGGAGGGTCCCCCGCGGCCGCGGTCTGAGCGGGCGGGCCTTGTGTGCGGCGGGGCGGGGCAGGCATCGAGGGTCACCGACGAGGGGCCGGACTCGGGCCGTTAGCGCCTGCGTCGCGCGGAGACCAGCCGCGGCGTTGTCCGGGCTCCCTGTCGCGCGTTCCGCGGGGGCGCTAGACCCGCGCCCATGCATCGATGCCTCCGCATCGCGATCGTCTCGCGCGCCGACGCCTCGGGTGGCGGCGCGGGGCGGATCGCCGACGAACTCGCCGCCGGGCTCTCCGGCGCAGGCCACCGCGTGCTCCGGGTCTACCGACGCGGGGCTCCGGCCCGTTCAGGCGACGTCGTGCGCATCCCCGCGGTCACCGGCGAGATGGCGATGCGCAACCTCGTGCACGTCGACCTCGGTGCTGCGCCCCTGCTGGGGCTGCTTGCCTCGCGCCGCGTCGACGTCGTGCACTTCCATGACCACCACATGGCCTGGGGGATCGACACCGCGCGCCTCGCCGCAGGGCGCTGGCCGACCGTGCTGACCCTGCATGACTTCTCGGGCTTCACCGGTGGTTGCATGTACCCGGGCGGCTGCCAGCGCTTCGAGACCGGGTGCGGCGCCTGTCCCGAGCTCGGTCACGACGCGCTCCCGCTGCGCCTCGACACCACCGCGCGGACCTGGCGGGTGAGTGCGCGGCTGGCCGCCACCCCAGGGGTCGTCGCCGTCGCGCCGAGCCGCTACCTCGCGGGGCTCGCGCAGCGGGGCGCCTGGAGGGGGCGTCGTGTCGACGTGATCCCGAACGGCGTCGATGTCTCGACGTTTGTGCCCGGGCGGCGAGAGCCAGAGCGGGCGCGCCGCGGGCTCGCGGGGCACGAGCGGGCGCTGATCTTCGTCGCCTCGACGATCACCGACCCGCGCAAGGGCCTCGCTGACCTGGTCGCGGCGGTGACCCCGATGCTCGATGCCGACCCGGCCCTCCGGGTCTGGCTGGTCGGGCGTCCCGGGGAGTGGCGAGACGTGCATCCACGCCTCGAGGCGCTCGGGCCGGTCCACGACAAGGCGGCGCTCGCCGATCTCTACGCCGCCGCCGACCTGCTTGTGATCCCCAGCCACGAGGACAACCTTCCGTGCACGGTCGCTGAGTCCCTCGCCTGCGGCACGCCGGTGGTCGGCTACCCGACCGGCGGCATCCCCGAGATGGTCGAACCCGCAACGTCGGGCTGGATCGCCTCCGCGCGCACGGCTGAGGCGCTGCGCGAGGCCATCGGCACCGCGCTCGCCCACCTGCCGGGCAGCCGGGCACGCCTCGAGGCGCGGGCGCGGGCGGAGCGCGAGTACCACCCGGGCACCTTCGTGGCGCGGCACCTCGACCTCTACCTCGACGCGCTCGCGGGTCGCCGCGCCTGAGCCGGGCGGCTCCCGGCTTGGCGGCCACTCCCCGGGCCGCTACGCCCGACCCAGACGCCCCGCATGCCCCGCAACCCCCAGCACCCAGCCCCGCAGCCAGGCGCCGCAAACCCAGCCGCGCACCGCCTCGCCGTGTTCGGCGGGGCGGCGCTCCTGGCACTGCTGCTCGCCTGGCTGCTGCACCGGTCGCTGTTCGAGGCCCGCGCATGGAGCTTCGACACCATGCTCTACGCCCGATCCTGGTGGGGGCTCGCGCACGGCCAGCCCGTCAACCCCATCGCTGGCGTCCACGCACTCTCGATCCACGCACACCTCTGGATGGCGGCGCTCGCCCCCCTGGCACGGTGGTTCAACCCGGCATCGCTGCTCATCGCCGGCAACGCGCTCGCCGCCTTCGCGACCTTCGCGCTGCTTGCCAACGCCCTCCTCGGCAGCAGGCCGGCTCCGGGCGCCGAGCGGCGAGCCGGTTGGCTCGCCGCCGGCGCCGTCTCCGCGCCGCTCCTCGCCTGGGCCTCTCCCTGGCTCTACAACCCCCTGCAGTTCGATGCCCGCCCCGACGTCTGGGCGATCCCGGTCATGGCCTGGGCGGCGCTCCGGTGGCAGCGGCTTGGCCGGCTCGACGCAGCCGGCATCGCCGGTTGGCTCGCCGCCTGCCTCGTGCGCGAGGAGGTCGCCGGCGCCGTCGCCGCCATGGCGCTCTTCGCACCGACCCCGTGGCGCGCCCAAGGGCAGGCGAGGGCGCGTCTCGCACTCGCCGTCGTCGTGTGTGCCTGCTGGGCCGCCTACCTCCTCGCCGGTCGCACCTGGATCGGCGGCGACGCAGCCGCCGCCCGGGTCTCGGGCACCGCGTCGGAGTTCCTCGGCGCCGGACTCGGAGCCTACCTCGACGCATGGCTCTCGCTGGCCCACTTCAAGGCGGAGATGGTCGCGACCCTCATCCTGTCGTGCGGCGGCCTCTGCCTGCTCGGCTGGCGCTGGCTCGGCGGCGCCGCGTTCGGAGCTGCGTGGCTGCTCGCAAGCAACCGCCTCGCCGGTGACATGCTCACCTTTCACTACGCGATGTTCGCGGCGCCGGGCATCGTCGCGGCGGCGGCCGATGGCGCCGGTCGGCTGCGGGCCCGGCTTGACGCCGGCGATCCGGCCGCGCCTCGCCTGCTGGCTGCCGGGCTGGCCATCGCGATCGGCGTCGGCGCGCTCTCGTCGGCGCTGCCCTTCGGCCGACGGTTCGACGACGCGACCTACGCCCTGTTCGGGCACCGTCGCGACCTCGCCGGGCACGAGGCGGCGCGCGCCCTTGTCTCGCAGGTCGCTGCCGACGCGCCGCTCGCCGTCCACCGCTACTACGGCGCGCCCTTCGCCGGCCGCCCGGTTGTCCACGACATCGCCTCGCTGCGCCGCCTCGTCGATGAGGCTCCCGACGAGGTACGCCGGCTGCGCTTCGTGGCGATCGGCCCGGGCAGGCGCGACCTCGAGCTGGGGCGCCGGCTTGTCGACGATCTCGGGTTTCGCGACGCCGGTCACGCCGGGGGGCTTCGCCTGCTCGGGCGCCGCTAGGGCCGCCGCCTGCCGAGCGACGAGGCGAGCAGGCCGGGCCACCAGGTCACTCCCTCGACAAGGCCGCCGCGCCCGAGCGAGGTCGTCACCCCCCGGGTCGCGCCTTCGTCCATGCCGTGGTCGAGCAGCACCCGGGCGGCATCGGG
>JBILLP010000243.1:0-5721 GCA_044376025.1 Bradymonadia bacterium | reverse complement strand
GAGGGCTGGGGGGCGCGCACGCTCTGCCTCGACCACCATGTGACGTTCGACCCGGGCATCGCCGATGTGCTCGTGCACGACGATGCGGCCCCTGCGACCGTTGAGCTTGTCTATCGGCTCATCGTGACACTCGGTGTACCCCTCACGCCCGAGATCGCCACCTGCCTGTGGGTCGGGCTGCTGACGGACACGGGGTCGTTCAGGTACCAGTGCACCACGGCGGAGGCGATGGAGCTGGGGCAGCGCATCCTCGAGACGCGCATCAACACCTGGGAGGTCTCCAGCCACGTGTACGAGTCCCAGGCGATCGCGCGAATCCGGCTCCTCGGCCGTGTCCTCGACACCCTGTGGCTCTCGGATTCAGGGCGTGTCGCGGTCCTGACGCTTGAGGACACGCTGCTCGACGAGTTCGGCGGCGATGCATCGCTCGCCGACGGATTCATCAACCACGCGCGGGGAATCGACGGCGTCGAGGTTGCCGTGATGATGTCGGGAAGTGACGCTCGGGGCTACAAGCTGAGCTTCAGGTCGCGCGGCCGCGTGGACGTCGCCCGGCTGGCGAAGTCGCTGGGAGGCGGCGGTCATCGACACGCGGCAGGCTGCTTCATGGAGCTGCCCGCGCGCGATGTGCTGGTGCAGATCGAGTCCGCGCTCGGGACCGTCGCGTGAGCAGCCCGCCGAGCGGGGTCCTGCTGGTCGACAAGCCCGAGGGACCGACGTCGCACGACATCGTGCAGGTCGTCAGGCGCCGGCTGCGGACGCGCGAAGTCGGCCACACCGGGACGCTTGACCCGATGGCGACCGGGCTGCTGGTGCTCTGCATCGGCTCGGCAACGAGGCTCGTTCCCTACCTCACCGAGCAGGGCAAGGCCTATTCGGGAGTCTTGAGGCTCGGGGTGACGACGACGACCGAGGACCGCTGCGGCGAGGTGGTGCTGGTCCGCGACGGGACGACCGTCAGCGACTCGATGCTCGACGAGGCGATCGCTGGCTTGATCGGCCCGCAGCAGCAGCGCCCTCCGGCCTACTCCGCCATCAAGGTCGGGGGTGTCCGCAGCCACGCCCTGGCGCGTGCCGGCGTCGAGGTCGAGCATGCCCTCAGGGAGGTCGAGATCGTCTCGTTCGACCGGACATCCCGCGATGGGCCGCTCGTCGGGTTCACGGTCCGGGTGTCGAAGGGCACCTACGTGCGGTCGCTTGCCCGCGACCTTGGTGAGCGCCTCGGCTGCGGCGCCCACCTGACTGCGTTGCGTCGGCTGTCTGTCGGGGCCTTCGATGTGGAGGGGGCGCCCCAGCCGGACGAGGTGGTCCGGCCTGAGGTTGAGGGCGCTCGAGGCTGGCTGACGCCGGCGCAGGCGCTCGAGGGGTGGCCGACCTACCTGGTGACCGGTGACGAGCTGCGCCGCATCCTGCAGGGCCAGTCGCTCGAGGCTGGGTTCGAGTTCGACGAAGAGCGGCCCGTGCGGGTGCTCGACGACGCTGGTGTGCTCCGGGCGGTAGCGACGTGGCATCCGGGCTCACGCCGGCTTCGGCCGAACCGGGTCTTCGCCACGGGCTGATGCCGGACGGTGTCCCGGAGGCGGTGGCGCGGTGCCGACGACGCTGGTTGCGGCAGGGATCTTGACCTGACGAGGGGATAACCCACTTGTCGCAGGGCCCGGACGTTGTTAGTTCTTGACCAACTTCGTCAAGAATTGCGTCCGTCGCTTCGGACGCACGATGGAAGTGCCCCATGCGAATCTCGTCCAAATCGATGTACGCCCTGCGAGCGCTGTTCGACATCGCCTTCCACAACCACGGCCGTCCGACCAAGGTCGATGCGATCGCCCTGCGCGAGGAGGTCCCTCCCCGCTTCTTGGAGCAGATCTTCCAGGACCTGAAGTCGGCCAAGCTCGTGGGCAGCAAGCGCGGGCCGAATGGTGGGTATTTCCTGGTGAAGAGCCCGGAGACGATCACCGTGGGAGACGTGATCCGTGCGATCGAGGGGCCGATCGAGGCGCCCGATGGCCGCGCCGGTGACGCCTCGGAGGGTTGGTCCGGTGTGCCGACCGCGAGGGCGGTGACCACGCTGGTCTGGACGGAGCTGGCGGCGGCGATCGCCGCCACTCTCGATTCGGTCTCACTCAGTGACCTCTCCGTTCGCGGGGAGCAGTTGGGAGTTCGTCGCGATGCTGATGCAGACTTCTCGTACGTCATCTAGCCCTGTGCCGGTGGTGCGGGGCGCACAGGTCGCGGGCGGCCTCGTAGACCTGGTGGGCGGCACCCCGCTCCTGACGCTGCGGCGGTCGGGGGACGGTCGGGTCCACCTGAAGCTCGAAGGGGCGAATCCCTCGGGCTCATGGTGGGATCGCGTGGTCGCGGCGCAGTTCGAGAACACGCTGCACGGCACGCCCGTGCTCGTGGTCGGCCCCGACAACTTCGCGGTCTCG
The DNA here is from genome assembly GCA_044376025.1 of Bradymonadia bacterium. Classification (GTDB taxonomy): domain Bacteria; phylum Myxococcota_A; class Bradymonadia; order REDH01; family REDH01; genus JBILLP01. Next base: position 3,292 of record JBILLP010000243.1, on the reverse strand, counting down.
GTGGCCGCGCTCGGTCGTTCGCAGGGGCGACCGGTCACAGTGGTGACGACGCCCGATTCGCCGCGTCGGCTCCACGAGCTGCTCCGCGTGTATGGCGTGACCGTCCACAAGGCCGTCGACACGGCGCAGGCAGCGGAGTTCGCCGCGCAGGCGCGGGCTCGAGGGCACGTCGTGGCGGAGCGTGACGACGAGGCCTCGCTGACCACTGCCTTCGAGGAGCTGGTCGCTGAGGTCACGGCCCTCGGTGAGGTGAGTCCGCGCGCGTGGGTGCTCCCTTCGTTGCCGGGCCTTCGGGCCGTGGCGGAGTCGGTGCTGTTGCGGCTGCTGCCTGGTGCTGAGATCGTCTGGGTCGATGACGACGGCGGCGCCGAACGGCAGCTTGGGGCCGATGCCGCGTGCCGGCGGACGCAGACGGCGTTTCGGGAGGGCCTGCTACTCAGCCCGATCGGCGCGGAGCTGGTCGAGCTGGCGGTGGAGCATGCGGTCGCCAATGCCTTTGATGTGGTGGTGCTGCTGCCCGAGGGTGGGCAGCGGTTCCTTGGGTGGTGGTAGCGGCGCGGCAGACCGTCGTGTCCGGGCGAACACCAAGAGCAGGAGAGTCAGTCATGCCAGTCACCGTTCGAATCCCCACGGCGCTTCGCAAGCTCGCCGGCGGCAATGAAACCGTGAAGGTCGCGCCCGGCACCGTTCGGGCCGGGCTCGCAGAGCTCGCTGCCGTCCACCCCGCGCTGACGTCGCAGCTCCTCGACCCGTCCGGAAACCTCCGGTCGTTCGTCAACCTGTTCGCCAACGACGACAGTGTGCGCGAGCTAGACGGGCTCGATACCGTGCTCTCCGACGGCGACGAGCTGAGCATCGTCCCGGCGATCGCCGGCGGGTGACGTCGTGGCGTGGTCCGCGCACGTCGAGCGGAGCCTGGGCCGCGCCGACTCGGTCCTGGACCTCGTCGGCAACACGCCCCTGGTCCGCATCAGGGAGATCACCCGCGATCTACCTGACGCGGTCGAGGTCTACGCCAAGCTCGAGTACTACAATCCAGGCGGCTCGGTGAAGGACCGCCCCGCTCGGCAGATGATCCTCGACGCGCTCCATGACGGAAGGCTTGGCGAGGGCAAGGTGCTCCTCGACTCGACCAGCGGCAACACCGGGGTCGCCTACGCGATGTTCTGTGCGGCGCTGGGAATCGAGGCGAAGCTCGTGATGCCGAGCAATGTCTCACAGGCGCGCAAGGACATCATCTCCGCCTACGGAGCGGAGATCGTGTACAGCGATCCGCTCGAGGGCTCTGACGGCGCGATTCGGCTCGCCAAGCAGATCATGGCCGATGACACGACGGGCCGCCTGTTCTACCCCGACCAGTACTCGAACCCGTCGAATCCCAGGGCCCACGAGCTGACGACGGGGCCCGAGATTGTCCGCGACACCGGGGGCCGCGTGACACACTTCGTGGCCGGGCTCGGCACCACCGGCACGATCATGGGCACGAGTCGCGCCCTGAAGCGCTTCAGGCAGACAACGCGCATCGTGGGACTGCAGCCAGACGCCGCCTTCCACGGTCTCGAGGGGCTCAAGCACCTCGACTCGAGTATCGTCCCTGCCATCTACCGTGCGGAGGCGGTCGACGAGATGCTCGCCATCGGCACCGAGGAGGGATGGGACATGCGCGAACGACTCGCCCGGGAGGAGGGGATTGCGGTCGGCCACTCGAGCGGTGCGTCGCTCGCCGGAGCGCTCCGCGTCGCGCGCGGACTTCGCGAGTGCGTCATCGTCTGCATCTTCTGTGACCACTACGACCGGTACGTGCAGCCTTCGAAGCTGCCGAGGCGTGGTGCCGCATGAGCGCGGAGGTCGATGCGCCGCGCCACCTGGCGGCTCGCCTGGCCCAGTCTGACGTGCTGGCGGAGGCCTTTCGCAGCGTCGAGCCGGCCTACCCGCACGAGGGGTGCGGCTTCATCTTCGAGCAGGATGGGACGCTCGAGCTCGTGCCGACCCGCAACCTCGCGAGTGAGCTGCATGCGAAGGACCCCGAGGCCCATCCGCGGGATGGCGCCGACTGGTTCGAGCCTGACATGAAGCCCTGGCTCCGCGCGGTGAGGCGAGGCGCTGAGCCGCGTGTCGTGCTGCACTCCCATCCTGACGTCGGCGCGTACTTCTCGGTGTCGGACCGGCGTTCCGCGGTCTACGTCGACGACGACGGCCTGTCTCAGGAGCGCAACCCGGGCGTCGTGCACCTGGTGATCAGCGTGCGGGGCGGAGCCGCCGACGGCGCCAAGCTCTTCAGCTTCTCGACGGCGCTCCGGGACTTCGTCGAGGTGGCAGAGTTCGACGCAGCAGGCGGGCTCGTCTCCGGCTAGCAGAGGTCCGTGAGGCGCTCGGTGGTCTCGAAGCGGTCGGTCCCGGTCCTCTGGATCCGCGCGAACGAGTGATCGGGATCGTGCTCCACGGCGAGCAGGCCGCCGGCGGCGACCTCGTTGAGCAGCAGCCGCTTCTCGTGTGTCGAGGTCACGGGGTAGAGGTCGTAACCCATGACGTAGACCACGGGCAGGTGTCCGAGGGTCGGGACGAGGTCTGCGCAGTAGGTGATGGTCTCGCCCTGGTGCGTGAAGCGGACAAGCTGCATGCCCGGGGTGTGCCCGTGTGACGGGAGCAGCTCGAGGGCGTCAAGGATACGAGCCCGGCCCTCGACCAGCTCGACGCGTGGGCCGGAGCCCTCGACCATCCAGTCGAAGTTCTCGCCGCGGTAGCTGCCGGCGTCGCGGCTCGAGGGATGGCGGGCCCAGAACCAGTTCTCGCGCTGCACCCAGTGGGTTGCCCGCGCGAATGCCGGCCTTGGGCGGCCCTCGGCGTCCAGCTCGGTGAGGCCTCCGGCATGGTCGAAGTGAAGGTGTGTCAGGACGACGTCGCTGATCGAGTCAGGGTCGATCCCCGCGAGGGAGAGCGCATCGCGCGCACCAAGGTTCTCGTCGGGCACCGCGTAGATGGAGGCCTCCCGCGGGGACCACTTGTTGCCCATGCCCGTATCGACGAGCACCCGCCGCTCGCCGATGTCGAGCACCAGGCAGCGCGCGGCCATGCGGATGCGGTTCTGTGCGTCGGCGGGGTTTGTCTTCTGCCAGAGTGGCTTCGGGACAATGCCGAACATGGCGCCTCCATCGAGGCCAAAGCGGGAGAGGACTACGGAGCGGACGCGGTCGACCATCGGGCGAACCTTGGGCAGGGTCGGGAGTGAATCGTGAGGCTGGCACTTGAACCTGAGCGGCCGTGTGGTCAAGTCGGCGGCCTCCATACCGGC
>JBILLP010000241.1:0-5726 GCA_044376025.1 Bradymonadia bacterium | reverse complement strand
CGACCACGCAGCGCGCCTCGACGCACCTCGCTCCAGACCCGCACTGCTCGTCAGCGGCGCAGGGCACCGACGCCGGCCAATCGCCAGCCGGCGTGAGCCCGGTGCCGCACGATGTCGTCGCGAGCGCAAGCAGCAGGGCTGGTATTGAGCCTCGTCTCATGCAGGTTGGCTAGAGCCGACCGCGATCGGGGTCAAACCTGCCCGGACAGCTCGAACCGGGCGACGAGCGCCGCGCGCACCGCCGCAGAGCCAAGCATCGCCTGCAGGCGCGAGGGGCCATCGTCGCCACGCGGCGGGCCTTCGACGGCGATCACCGTCGCAGCAAGGCTCCCGCACGCTGCAAGCGCGGCCCTCGCAGCCGTCGGCGCCTGTTCAAGGGCCAGCACATGGACCGCCGGGATGCGTGCGCGCAGTGCGGGGTCCACGTCGACCGGGCTGAGCGCCAGGTGCCCGAGCCATCGCGCGACGCTTCGCTCGATCGCCTCGTCGGCAGCCTCACCCGGACCAGCGACGTGTCGCAGCACCGCCTCGAAGAAGCCCGCGCGGTCGACCGAAGGCAGCCCCGGCCAGCCGTACCAGGCCGAATCGGCCGACACGAGGGCCGCTGCAAGGCGGGCGATGGCCACCGCATCGGGTTCAGCGCCCGCCACCGCGGCGGACACCGCGATTCGCGTCTCGCCCCCGGCCACCCAGACCACGAACGGGGGCTGCTGGTCGGCGGCCACGCGGAGCGAAGGCTCGCCCAGCTCCAGATCGAAGGCCGTCGCCTTCGCGAGGGCGGCGAGCGCGGGGTGAACCTCGCCAGGCCCCACGGTCTGGCTACCGATCGCGGGTGCGTCGAATGCCGCCGACGCCTCGCGCAATGCCTTGCGCAGAACCGGCGGCAGACCGTCTGGCCAGGCCGACGCCAGCGCGCCCGGAGCCGGCGTGGCCTTGGCGGGGTGTGGTGCGTCGAGGCGGCCAGACGCGAGCCAGGCCTCGAACGCCGCGAGGTCGGCGGCGAGCTCGGGCCGGTCCGAGCCCGAACGCTCCCGCACGGCTTCGATCAGCTCGATCGACAGGGTTCCCGCGGCCGCAGCCTCTCGCGCTGTCGCGAGGGCGCTTCGCAGGTCACCGAGGCCTGAGCGGTAGTGCTCCGCGAGCATCGTCCCGAGCTCACTGGTGGCCTCGAACGCGTGCAGTGCAGCAAGCCATTGGCCGCGCCGGGCGTCGACCGGCTGCACCGAGCCTGACGCGGCGACCAGACGCCGAAGCAGCTCAATCGCCAGTCCGCGCTGCTCAGCCGGCAGGTACTCGAGCTGCTCGGCGAGCAGGTTCACGGCCTCGGCACCTCGTTCGTTCCCGTGAAGCAGATCGATCAGGCGGTCGAGGATCGGGAGCGGGTTCGCCGCGACCCGCAGCGCCTGTCGAAGGTGGCCCACCGCACCGGTGACGTCGCCTGAGGCGGCATCGAGGTCGGCGCTCGCCGCCAAGAGCCGGGCACGGCGCTCCGGACGCTGGTCGCCGGAGCCTAGCTCAACGGCCAGCAGCGCCCGTGCGTCGTCGCGCTGTCCGGCAGCGGAGAGCGCCCGGACAGCCTCGTCGATCCAGTCTGCGTCGGCTGCGCCGGTGGCGAACGCGGCACGCCAGGCCCGCGTCAGCGTCTCGGTGTCAGCGGAGAAGTGCGTCGCAACGTGCCGCGCGAGGTCGGCCCAGGCCCTCGCCGCTTCACGCAGCGTGGTGGCCTGCCCTGCCGCGAACTGTAGTCGTCGCTGCATCGCGGCGTGATCATCGGCACGCCCGAGACGGAGCGCTGCTGCCAGCGCAGAGCGTGCGTGCGGTCCGCCCGACTCAGCGATCTCGTCCCAAGCACGGACCGCGGCGTCGAGGTCCCCGGTCAACTCAAGGAGTTCGGCGGTCACAACCCGGATCTCGTCGCGCTCGTCGTCAGGCGCGTCGCCACCCTGCTTCACGAGCTCCGCGTGGTAGCGCGCGGCGGCATCGCGGTTGTCGCGGGCGAGCGCCACGCGCACCAGGCCGAGGAGCGCGCCTAGGTGTCGCTCGTCGTCGAGGTGCGCTCCGGCGAACGCGTCGTGGGCTGCGTCGAGGTCGCCTGCCCGCTCGAAGGCGACTCCCGCCCTCACGGACCAGCAGACCGAGGACTCTGCGGCGACCCGATCGCCCGCAAAGAGTGAGGTCCGGGGGAGTCGCGCGTCGTGGTCGATGACACCATCGACCACACCGGCACGACGGTAGGCGATGGCCGCAGCCTTGGCACGCCCGGCGGCAAGGGCCAGGTCGCCCTCTGCCAAGGCCACGAGCCGGTCGTCGGGCGCAAGGCTCCTCGCGGTCGCGATGTCGGCGGCGCCCGCGTTGGGGTCGCGCGCCTCGAAGGCCAGCACCTCTGCCCTGACCGCGAGCAGCCGAGCCCGCTCCCCGGAACCAGACGCGGTGGCGATCTGGCGATCGAGCTCCTCCATGCGCCGCTTTGCTCCCCCGGTCGCCTCGACCTGTCGCTGCAGCCGCACGCGAAGCGAGAGGTTGTCAGGCTCCGCGGCGCAGGCGCCCTCGAGGCACCGGGTCACAAGGTCGGCGAGCGCCTGGGGGCCCTCCAGCGTGTCGGCGGCACGCACGAGCAGAGCGGCCCTGCTCGTCGGGTCGACACCGGCGATCCGGGTCCAGGCCTCTGCCGCGAGCGAACGCGCCTCGCCCTCCGCACCTTCGCGGACGGCGAGACGAACTGCCTCGATCAGCGGGGCGGGATCGCTGCTCGCAGCCGCGGCGGCCTCGAGCAGGAGCTCCCGGGCAAGCCGCACGTCGAACAGGCGCTTCTCTGCAAGGTGGGCAGCCTCGGCGAGCCAGCGCTCCGCGCCATCGGCATCAAGCCGAGCGGCAGCGCGATAGGCACCGACGGCCTCTGCGTGGCGGCCGAGCTCTGCGGCGGCACGCGCCTCGATGATCCAGGAGGCGGGGTCGTCAGGCCGGAGCCGACGAGACGCCCGCGCGAGATCGACGGCTGAACCGGGCTGCCCGGACAGCGCGCGTGATGCCGCCTGCGCCAGGAGTCGAGCCTGGGTCGCGGGGTCCTCAAAGGCCGCGACGGCACGCCGAAGCGCTTCGACCGAGCGTCGAGCCTCGCCGACGTCGCTGAGCCAGGCGGCCCAGGCCTCCCACGCGGCGAGGTGTGCGGTGTCTGCCTCGACCGCTCGCTCGTAGAGCGCGTCGGTCCGCTCGCGAGGGGCTCCGTGGTGGGCGCTCAGCGCCGCGACGCGCAGCAGGCACCTCGAGCGTTCGGCGTCGTCGGTGAGCAGCTCGGCAAGCGAGCCGAGAAGCGACTCCTCGGCGCCCGTGTCGCCGCGCAACCCCGCCAGGCGGACCCTGGCGCGGAGCACGTCAACGGCCTCGGCGCCGTGAGAGAGCCGCAGCTCGTGGACGGCGTCGGCGCGGTCCAGCGACCCCGCCTGCTCGAAGGCCTCCGCGGCCCTGCCGAGCCAGCTCGCAGCGTCGGCACCCGCACCGAGCCGCTGCGCAACGCGGTCGAACCACGCCGCCCGCGTGGCGGCTCGAAGGTCCGCAAGCTGTCCTGCCACGGAGTCCGGGGCAGGCGTCTCACCTCCGGCAGAGGCCGCGCGGTCGAGCGCCTCGAGCGCCGGGGCGAGGGTGTCGGTCTCGTCGAAGGCCGCCGCGGCTCGAATCCAAGCCTCGACGGCCTCGATGCCACTCGCTGCTTCAGCATCGCGTCGGTAGGCCTCTGCGACATCGCCCATGCGTCCGGCGGCGCGCGCAGACCGCTCAAGCAGCGGTCGCAACGCGGGCGTCGGGGTGTCTGCATAGGCGGTCAGCATGGCCCTCGCCGCGAGGTCGGCTGGGCCGCCGCGGTCGAGGATGGCCTGGGCAAGGCGCGTACAGACGCGGGAGATGTCGGTCCCGGCGAGCAGCCCGAGAGACTGCCCGAGGACGCGAAAGAGGTCGGGCCAGCGGTCCAGGGCTGACGCAAGCTGCTCCGCCTGCTCGGTCGCGACGTCATGTGCCGGGGCCCTCGAGAGAAGCTCGAGCAGCGTGTCGAAGGCCCGCCCCGGCGACTGGAGCTGCGTGCGCTCCAGCTCGGCCCGCTGCAGCAGCGCGTCGGTATCGAGGCCGCCGGTCTCCTGGAACCTCACTTCGAGGTAGTCGGCCTGCCGCTGCCAGAGGCCTCGCCGCTCGACGAGCTCCCTCATGCGCTCCTCCGCGCGCTCGCGCAGGGCCGATGATGCGGCTGCGTTGGCGAGGATGTCGAAGGCAACCTCGGGCTTGTCGAGCCGCTCATCGGCGATGCGGGCGGAGCCGGACAGCGCTCGCCAACGACACTCCGCGTCACCGCCAGCGTTCGACTGGAGCCACGCGTAGATCTCAACGAGCTGGGTCTGGAGCCCATGCCGCTCAACGAAGGACTCGACGTCGTCGAGCAGCTCGACCGCGCTCCCTGACACGAGGGCGGACTCGAGGGCGAGGCGGTACCCGGTCAGCGCATCAAGAGGAAGATTCGCCTTGCGTTCCAACGCAATGGCCATGTTTCGAAAGAGTGTGACTCGTTCACTTGCAAGGCTCACCCGCCCCGCCGTGTTGCGAATCCACTGCTGGTAGGCCGGCCACAGCTGCCCCGCGTTGGCAACGGCCTCCGCGAACTCCTGGAGCGCAGGTGTCGGGCCCTGCGACTCGCTCGCCCGTGCGATGAGCTCGAGGGCCGTTCGGTGTTCGCCCTTGCGCTCGGTCAGGATCCGTGCGGCCCGGACCAGCACCTCTGCCACGAGCTCGCGAACCCCGGCGGTCCGGGCAAGGCGCTCGAGTGCGCGGAGCGCGTCGTCCCAGCGCTCCGCCCGTTCGAGCGACGTCGCGTACGTGTCGAGCAGCGTCAGGTTGCCGGGCTCGTCGTCGACCGCGCGACCGAGCTCCCGGGCGGCTCCACCGGCATCGCCAGAGCGCTCCAGGCGGGCGGCAATCTCCCGGGAGCGCAGCGAACGCTCTGCCGCCGGCTTCGTGAGGTCCCTGACCCTGCGGAGCGCCTCGAGGGCGGTCGGCTCGTCGCCCTGCGCGTTCGCGGCGGCGTGCAGCGCCCGCCATGCCTCGATCGATGTCGGGTCCAGAGCGACCGCCTCCCGGAGCTGGGCGATGACGCGGTTGGGCTCTGCCTCCGCTGGGATGCGCGCGGCCAGCGTCAGCAGGGCTGCCCGCTCGGCGGGCACCGCAAGCAGCCTCGCGCCTCGTTCACACGCGGAGACGGCGTCAACCTGCCGACCTGCATCGACGAGTGCATCCACGAGGAGTTGCCAGGTTGCGAGGCGACCCTCGTCGAGCGACACGATGGTCTCGAGGTCGGCGATCCGCTCGTCGGCCGACGCGGCGAGGCCGGCACGGCGGATCGACAGCTCGACCTGCTCATCGACGTCGATGAGCTGATCGATCCGCTCCGCGAGCACCGCCCGCGCCGTCACGGGGTCGAGCGAGCCGACCAGGCTGTCGAGCGCCCTCCACGCCTCGTCGGCGGCGGGATCTCGTCTCAGCAGGGCGCGAAGCACCGGCACGGCGCGGACGCTCGTCGCTGCGTGCGCGAGGAGCAGCCGGCTCGTGAGGTCGAGCCGTGTCACCGCGGCCTCGTCATCGAGCGGCTCGGTCATGGCGGCAAGCGACTCCGCCAGCAGCGCGATGCGCTCGCGACCGGGGTCTACGCCCTCGAGCGCGGCGAGCAGCCCCGCGTGGTCGGGCCGGTC
>JBILLP010000487.1:0-3219 GCA_044376025.1 Bradymonadia bacterium | reverse complement strand
GCGACCGAGCCTGCGACGGCTTCGAGCGTCAGACCTGCTCTGCCGACTGCGGCACCTGCAGCGACGTCTGCGGCGACGGGACGTGTGGCCCGACCGAGGACTGCGCCATCTGCGCCCGGGACTGCGGCGCCTGCGAGAGCCGCTGACGGCTACTCGGGGTCGCAGACCCCTTCGCAGAATGACCGGATCTGTCCGTCGGGGCGGAGGAAGGCGTCGATCTGGCGCATCGACGCGGTGAGTCCGCGCAGCGCGTCATGGACCCCGTTGCCGTCGGTGGCGGGCGTGCACTCGATTGCCGGGAAGGGGTCGACCCCGAAATCGTACACCGCGAGCGCGGAGTCTGCGACCGGCTGCGGCGAGGGCGACATGAACGAGGGCGTCCACGGCATGGGGTCAAGCACCGGGAGACCGGCGACCCGGGCATGCAGCTCTGTTCCGAGGTTCGGGACCTCGGTGTCGCCGCGGCCCATCTGCATGAGGACACGCCGCTGCATCGGCGTGCCATCGAGGTCATTCGACAGCAGGTACCGCGTGTAGGTCCAGGGGTCGATGCGGTCGAAGATCGACTGCGAGAGCAGGGCAAACTTCTGCTGCTCGAGGTTGTTCGGGAGCGTCGATGCGATGATGCCAAGGAAGCCCGTGAACGGGCGCGCCCTGAACATGATCGCGGAGAAGTCGGCGCCGCCGACGGAGAGGACCGAACGCTCGATGAACGGCGAGAGCGCAGAGTAGGTACCGCCGAGGATGTGACCCTGCGAGATGCCCTGGAAGTAGATGTGCTCGGGGTCGAAGGCGGGCCGGCCGTCGATCTCGAAGGCCGGCAGCCGAGCAAGCTCCTCGCGGGCCGACGCCAGCGCCATGAAGTTGACCATCGCCTGGTGCAGCCGGTCGGTGAACCGGAGGCTGAGCGAGATGTCGTTGAGGATGTCGCGGATCAGCACGGCGAGGTCGTCGGAGGACATGCCCCACCAGTTCATGCCGACCACGACAAAGCCGAAGCGGTCGGCAAGTTCGGGCACGTAGCCATCCTCGATCTCATCGGTTGAGCCGAAGAACCCGTGCCCGAACTGCAGCAGCCTCATCGGCCCCGCACCCGCATCGAGCGCAGAAGCCGGGATGATCGCCACGAAGGGGACGGAGACGCTGCCATTGCGAGCAGGTTCGCCATCGAGGCGGTGGATGCGAGCCCCGGGTTCGCCCGAGTCGAGAAAGAGCGGTACGCGCAGGTGCCCCTTGATGCGCCGGGCGATGCGGTCGGTCGGGGCCTCGGTGACCTCGTCGACGGTCAACTCGACCGGCTCCGTGGCGAGGATGCCGAGCGCCTGTCGCCTGATCGCGAGCATGTCGTGCTGCAGGTTCTCGTCGCTCCCGACCGTGAAGGACCAGGCGAGCTGCAGCGAGGCGACATCGAGGCCCTGCGCCTCGATGGCCGGCCTGAGCGTTGCCTCCCACAGCGGCTTCTGGGCCAGCAGGCGGGCGTCGGTCGAAGCCACGCCATCACGAAGCGCTGCAAAGCCTCTCGGTGCCTCGACGGGCTGCCCGTCAACGCGGCGCAGGCCGCGGACCGCGACAGCATAGCGGTGCCCGGGCGTCAGCCGAACAAGCGGCCGAAGCACCAGGGACTGGGCCTCGGGGCGTGGCGCGCGCGCGTCGAGCTCCGCGATGTGCGGGACACGCACGCCGGTGTCGAGGTCAAACAGGAGCGTCGGCGACACATCGGCGACCGACCGTTCAGCGGCTGCGGGGTCATACGGGTCGTAGGTGGCGAGGTTGGCGTCGTCGATGGCTGTGCCGAACAGCGCCAGGATCTGCGTGCCGGGCGAGAAGCCGTCAGAGGCGGCGATGCGCGAGAAGTCGGCAGGGCCGACACCGCGCACCGGCTGCGGAAGCGCCTCGTTGGGGATGCGGACACGGCGGCCCGAAGGCAGCGAGGCGTCGTCGATGGCGAAGAAGTCAGACGGGTAGGGCAGCAGGCAGTCGAACTCATCGGCCAGCGGGTTGCACGGGGAGACCTCCGGTGGCTGAAGCTCGTCGTCGCCGCTGCTGTCGGCCTCACCGGGACCTGTGTCGTCCTCCGCGTCGGCCGTCGCGTCGGCCTCGGTGTCGATCCCGCCAGAGCCATCGAGGCCCGTGTCGGTCGAATCGCTGCCCTCGCGGTCGTCGCAGGCGGCGAGCGCCAGCAGCACGAGCAGTGACAGGGACGCTGGGCGTGTCATGTGTCGAGGACAGAGAAGCATCGGGCTCCGGCGCAGAGGTGGAAGGAGCAGCGGTCCGACCCTCGACTACCGCGCCGCGTGCGCCCGGAACCAGTCGAGTGTCTGTGCCATCCCGTCGGTGAGCGACCTCGGCGTGCCGATCGAGGCGGCAAACCGGCCGGGGTGAAGGACCGAGCGCTGCAGGTCACCCTCACGCGGGGCGGCCTGCTCGACCGCAACCCGGACGCCAAGCCCCGACTCCATCTGCGACAGGAGCTCCGAGGTGGTGGTGCCGACGCCGGTCCCGACGTTGATCACGCGGTCGGGCAGGCTGCCGTCGAGTGCGGCGAGGTTCGCGCGGACGACATCGCCGACGTACACGTAGTCCCTGACACACCCACCGTCGCCGGGCCTTGTCCGGCCAAAGAGGCGAACCCCGTCCCCCCGCAGCAGGCGCTGTGCGAAGATGGCCACAACGCCGGCTTCGCCGTGCGGGTCCTGCCGAGGACCGTACACGTTGGCATAGCGGAGCACGGTCGCGTCGAGCCCCAGCGACCGGTAGGTGCCGAGGTAGCCCTCTGCGGCGAACTTCGACGCAGCGTAGGGGCTCATGGGGGCGGGGGAGGTCGACTCGTCGGCGGCGACGCCCTCGGGCACCTCGCCGTAGATGGCGCCCCCGGTCGAGGCGAAGACGTAGCGTGAGGTGCCGTGGTGGCGGCAGGCCTCGAGCACGTTGATGGTCCCGACGACGTTGACCTCTGCATCGAGCCGCGGCTCGCGCATGCTGACCGCGACGCTCGCCTGGGCGGCCTGGTGCGAGACGGCATCGGGGCGGGTCTCGGCGAAGAGCCTCGCGAGGGCGTCGCCGTCGCGGATGTCCAGGTGCTCGAAACGGGCACCGGCCGGCACATTCTCGCGACGCCCCGAGGCGAGGTTGTCGACGACGATGACCTCGTGTCCCCGTGCGAGCGCTGCGTCAGCGATGTGGCTGCCAATGAATCCGGCGCCGCCGGTGATGAGGATC
>JBILLP010000429.1:0-3661 GCA_044376025.1 Bradymonadia bacterium | reverse complement strand
TGGTGTCGGTCGGCTCGATCGAGAGGAGCTGCAGCATCGAGCCGAAGACGGGGTGGTCGGGCGGGACAGACTCCCTGACGCGATCGACGAGGCGCTTATCCTCGAAACGCTGTACCTCTGCCGCGGTTTCGGGTGCTGGCCCGGGGGCGACGCGGACCGAGAGGTGCGACGTGGGCGGCTTCATGTGACTCCTCCTTGGGGCTGGGACGCGCCCGGGCCGAACACGCCGCCGGTGCCGGGTCGGACAGGCAGCCAGAGCTCGATATGCCGCATCGCGTCGTCACAGCTGGTCGTGTCGAGCACCCGGGTGAGCGAGAGAGCCGCGCTGCGATGAAACACCGACCCGCGCATCCCCGCGAGGATGCGGGCCTCGAGGAGCGCCTGCGAAATGCCCTGCGTGCCTTGGCCGGTGGGGTGCGGCAGGCGGGGAATGCCGGTGAGGGTGGCACCCACCCGGGCGATCGCCGCAGGCGGGACCCACGAGGGCAGCCGAACGGCCTCGAGTCGGTGCTGAAGCTCCTCGACGAAGACGTCGCCATCCAGCTTGCAAAGCTCGGTGAACATCGCGTTCGGCTCGCCAACCCTCGGGTCCTCGGCGTGCCGTGCGAGCGCGAGCAGGGCTCGTCCGAGCCCGAGCGGTCCACGGAGGCTGGCAATCACCTCGTCCTTGGGGTCAAGCTGCGCGAACACGAGGTCAAACAGCCCGAGCGTGGTGATGCACACGCCGTGTTCGAGCCGCGCGCCTCCGCCCGGCCCGATCTCGATGACCGGCCCCGGCGTGGAGAAGCCATGTCGATCGCCCTGCACCGCGAGGGGCGTCAGGCGGAGTTCAACGTATTTTTGCCTGGCGGGGTATCTATGCATGGTTGCTCCTGGGGGCGAGGCGGTGACGCAGCGCAGCCTGGGTCGAGATGAACGTGTCCGGATTGACCGCGGAGGGGTTGTGGCGGAACAGCGTCGAAATCAGGTTGCCGGTGGTGATCTGGTCGGGATCGGTCGCACTCAGACCGTTGAGCGCGTCGGAGAGCAGGTCGAACTTCACGGTTCCGCCGCTCAAAAACGTGCGGTTGCCCGGATCCCCGAGCTCAAACTCGAGCTGCCGCCGAAATGGCGCAGACAGCAGCTCGAGCGTCGACGCGTCGACGCAGTCCAGCGCCGCAATCCTCGGCAGCAGCTCCAGGCTCAGCAGCCACTGCGACTGGACATCGCCGGTTGTGAGCGCATCGGCGACCAGCGACGACATGGTGCTGCGCCAGATGCGCCTTGGGTTCGCCTCGAGCAGCGCCAAGGCGAGGCCGACGCGATGCACCGGGTCGAGCTCGCTGAGCACGGCCGCGACCTCCTGATCCCGGAGGAGCATCGATGCCGCCGTCACGGCCTTGCGGTGGATCGTCGTGAGGATGCCGGGGTCGACGAGTCTGCCCTGGGCGCGGTGGGGCATCGACGAGTGGAGTGCGATGAGCGCGGCCTCATCGAGCTTGTCGTCGAGGCCAGCGGCCTCGTCGCGGCGACCGAGCACCTCGAGCGCGGCGTGGACGGCGATGATGTTGGCGGCGATCATCGGTGCGCGCCGCCCCGAGATTCCGATTCCGGCCTGTCGCAGCGGATTGATCAGCGAGGCGGTGTAGAGGGTCACCCAGTCGTCGAGCAGCTCGGTGCGGAGGGCGATGCCCCTGCGGCACTGCTCGACGAGGCCGGCGATGTCGGGGAGCGGCAGGACCTCGCGGGTGAGGCCGCTGCGGATGACATCGCGGCGTGCAGGATGTGCGAGGTCCTCGAGCGCGGGCAGGGTCAGCACGAACGAGAAGCGGTCGGCCAGCGCGGGGTCGAGCGGCTGCGAGCCGAGGTATTCGTCGCACGCATCATCGGTCGCGATCGCGCTGGGCGGATTCATGGCGGCCCAGCGATAGCGAAGGCTCTCGAGCCGGATTCCCTGCACCTTGCGCTCGTGCACGATCGAGAAGAGCTTGTTCTGGACCTCGGGCCGGCACCGGCTGATTTCGTCAAGGAAGACGCTCTGTGCACCCCAGAGCGTGGCAGGCGTCCGGAGATAGCGGAGCGTATCGCCATCGGGGACCGGAAAGCCCACGAGGTCATCAAAGGAGAGCAGGCTCGCGTTGTAGTGGCGGTGGTCGAGCTGGAGCGCTTCAGAGAGGCGCTCGAGCAGTGCGCTCTTGGCGGTTCCGTGAGGCCCGATCAGCAGCATCGTGGCGTCGGAGGCGAGTGCTGCGAGCACCGGCGCGTCGAGGTGGCTGAGGCCGTAGAGCCCGAGCGCGCGGAGGAGTCCGCCCGGGTAGGGAACGGGTGTCGGTTCAGTAGGCGCGGCGGACGTCGTCAAGGGATGCTCCCCACCGTCCGGGTGGCATACGCGACGACGCGTCGGACGGGGGAGACGCAGCCGACGCTTTAGCGGCGCCCGTTACCGGGGCTCGCAAGTTGTCGATTCAGGGTTCGACGGTGAAAGATCGGCCAAGGGGAGCAATGACCGACTGCCTGACTCGTTTGCGACACGACGCGGGGTCGATATCGCCTCATCCCGGATTCCTCCGGATACCACCTTGCCGCAGGACAGCAGGTTGGCGACAGGCAGGCAGCCTGTGCTCTCGATGACGCTTCCAAGATATCGGGCCCGTCGATCGAACGCAAGTCCCGCATCACAGAAAATTTCAGTACCCCTGCTCCTCGACCCCAGTGAAGGGTCTCGAAGGGATTCGGGGAATCCGCTCAAATTGCCGGAACCATGCGGATTTTGAGCAACGGTTGTGTTCGGTCCCATGAGGCGCGCGTCGCGTTGCCGCGCACACGCGCGTCAGGCAGGCGCATGAGCCGGGCGACCGACAGGCCGAGGCTCGAGAGCAGACCGAGCGCCGCAATGCCCTCAGGGCGCTGGGGCACGGCCGCCGCGGCGACGACCCCGCCCATCGAGTGCCCGACAATCACGGGGTAGGTGAGCCCGAGCGCGTCGATGACCTCGCTCACGGGTGCGGTTTCGGAGTTCCGGCCCAGGTGGCGAGGAACACGGCGATGTCGTGGTCTCCGACGAAGAAGGTCCGCCCGTTCGCCTCACGGCCGCCGGCGGTCGGCCCCTGCCATCCTGGCGGGAGCACGAGCACGGGGCAGACCTGGTGGGCCTCGCCGAGCTCGGCGATCACCGCGGGCCGTGGGCGCTCGAAGTCGATGCGGTGCACGTCGAGCTGCACGGCCATGTCCGGGTGCTGCAGCAGCAACCCCTCGAGCATCGCACAGTGCACGCAGAACCAGTCTCCCGGCCCGGCCTTTGGGTCGACGAACGATGGTTTGAGCAAAAAGAGCTTCGGTCGGGCCTGTGTTGACATTCTACGAGTATCGCCGGCCCCATGGCCGGCGTCAACCGCGTGCATGCTGTGTGTCGCGGGCTACTCGACCGCGAGGTCGAGCCAGACCGACCAGTCGCAGTAGGGATCGGCGAGCGGCTCGGTGACAAGCCGGAGTTCGCCCGCGACGACGGGTACCGAGAAGGGGACCGCAGGATGGTAGGCCTCCACGACGTCGCTCATCCAGACCGGAGTATCGCCCTGCCACAGCGAGAAACGCACGCCGTCGCTGGCCTCGGAGCAGCCGTCGTGGAGCCCGACCGCACCGGTGAACCGCCCCGCCGTCACGGTCGTGACAAGCTCGCTCG
>JBILLP010000240.1:0-5750 GCA_044376025.1 Bradymonadia bacterium | reverse complement strand
CACCTTGCGCTTGCGCGTGCAGTGGCGGCAGTACACCGGGCAGTTGTGCGTCACGTAGAGCAGCACCCGGTCGGGGTAGCGGTGCGTGACGCCGGGGACCGGCATGTGCGCCTCCTCCGCGAGCGGGTCGTCGAGCTCGAAGCCATGCCTTACGAGCTCCCCCGCCTGCGGGATCGCCTGCAGGCGGATCGGGCAGGAGGGATTCCCACGCTCGGTGAGCGAGGCGTAGTAGGGCGTGATCGCCACGTCGAAGAGGTCGGCGGACTCGACAAAGGCCCGCCGCTCCTCGTCGGTGAGGCCGATGACGCGGTCGACCTCGTCGAGCCGACGCAGGCGATGCGACTGCTGCCACCGCCAGTTCGACCAGTCCGCCTCCGCGATGCCGGCGAACGCGCCGCGATCGGGCGGCTCCGGCCGGGCCGCGGGCTGCGGGGCGCCGACGCCGGGGGCCGCAGCGGGCGCCGTGGCAGGCTCGGGCCGGTTCGGGGCGGCGCTGTCGTGCGGGATGGTCAAGGGGGACACCGGAGGGCGGCCACCCGACGGCGCCCCGACCGGTTGCGCCGGGTTCGCGAGCCGCCGCGGTGGGCTCGCGCGATTACCGGGCGGTGCACCGGGGCGTCAAGGGCGGCGCCCCGGGCTCACTCGCAGAGGGGGTAGTCCACGGTCACCTGGTCGATCGCGGTGAGCGTTCCCGCCGGCCACGACAGGGTGGCGACCTCCCAGAACTGGCGGTCCTCGGAGAGCTCCCGCGAGGCGGCAAACGCGACCGCGCCGTCGACGTAGACCTCTGCCGTCGCCACGACCGGCCCGAGCGACAGCAGCGACCAGGCCATCACCCCGACCCGGTACTGCCCGTCGGCAGGTGCATCGACCACGATCAGCTCGGGGCCGGCGCCGTCGACGTCGTCGAGCTTGAACTCCGCGTCGTCGGCCGGGTTGGCGCGATCGCCCCACTCGACCGGCGCAAACCGCGACGAGTAGAAGCAATCGGCGTTGCCGTCGCCCCAGCAGCCCGGTTCGGCCTCATTGAGAAGGTGCAGGTCGAGGTCGGAGCCCGTCCTGTCGGTCTGGTCCGGATCGCCAGGCTGTTCCCACGTGAGCCTGACCCTGACCCTCGGTGAGCCGATGCAGATCTCCTCGAAGATGCAGAGGTCATCGGCGCAGTCCGTGTCCCCGTTGGCGTTGTCATCGACCCCGTTGTCGCAGGACTCCGGGCAAAGCCCGCTGCGGAGGCAGTCGCGGTCGGCACAGTCGGTCGCGAGGTCGGCGTCGTCGTCGATCCGGTTGTCACACACCTCGCGGCATGCGGTGTAGAAGCGGCAGTAGGTGTCCTCGCAATCGATCGTGCCGTCGCCGTCGTCGTCGAACCCGTTGAGGCAGTCCTCCGCGCAGCCGGTGTTCAGTTCGCAGTCGCCGTCGCGGCAGTCGATCGTGCCATCGGCGTCATCGTCGGTGCCATTGGCGCAGTCCTCGACGCAGCCGGGGCTGCCACCGCAACCAAAGTCGGCGCAGTCGACCAGGCCGTTGCCGTTGTCGTCGACGCCGTTGAGGCAGTCCTCCCCGCAGATTGCGGTGAAGAGGCAGTCGACGTCCGCGCAGTCGGTCCACTGATCGAGGTCGTCGTCGACGCCGTTGTCGCAGACCTCGAAGCAGCTCGGGCCACCGAAGCACTCGACGTCGAGGCAGTCGACCGCGCCGTCGAGGTCGTCGTCGAGGCCGTTCGCGCAGACCTCGCCCAGCGCACCGCCACACACCGGGTCGCTGGTGCAGTCGGTGTCGCCGCAGTCGATCGCGAAGTCCCCGTCGTCGTCGACGCCGTTCGCACAGACCTCGCGCTGGTAGGGTCCACACGGGCCGGCCGCGGGCAGGCAGTAGCCGGCGATGGCATCGTTGCCGCAGACGAAGTCCCCGGGGCAGTCGAGCGTTGTGGCACAGAGTGGCGCACAGTAGTTCCCCAAGGGCCCCCCGACGCAGGCGCCCTCGCCACACTCGAACCCGCTGAAGCACCCCGTACAGGCGGGTGCCGAGACCCGGGCGCAGACGCTGACGCGCTCACCGTCGATCCCCGCATCGCGGCAGGCAAAGTCGGGCGCGGGGCAGGCGTCGGAGCAGGGCTCGACGCAGTAGCCCCCGGCGGCGAAGCAGATGCCGCTCATGCAGTCGGTGCCCGCGGCACAGCGTTCGCCGAGCATGCCCAGCCGAACCTGGCACGAAGGCGCCGTGGAGCAGTCCTCGAGGTCGGCACAGTCGGCCACACCGTCACCGTCGTCATCCGTGCCGTTGTCGCAACGCTCGGAACCGTCGCCGGTGTCGGGTCCGGGCGCGTCTGGCTCCCCGCTGCCGTCGGCGCCGCTGTCCTCGGCGGCATCCCCGGGCGCATCGGCGCCCGAACCTGCGGCATCGGCGGAGTCAGGGGCGCCGTCACCAGAGGAGCAGGCAACGAACAGGCCCAGCAGGGCGATCAGGAGTCCGGGCTTGAGGGGCTGACGCATCGACGTGGTTTCTCGCCTGCGGT
This sequence comes from Bradymonadia bacterium, assembly GCA_044376025.1. Taxonomy (GTDB): domain Bacteria; phylum Myxococcota_A; class Bradymonadia; order REDH01; family REDH01; genus JBILLP01. The sequence goes on along the minus strand of JBILLP010000240.1, from coordinate 3,235 downwards.
CCGAGGGTTCGAGGCCGACGATACGCGATCCTCCCGTCGAGCGCGAGACGCTGCCGTTCAGGGGCTCGGCACGCGCGCCAGCAGGTGGTTCAGCAGCGCGTTGGTCTCGCGGAGGTCGTCGCCCAGGGTGCGTACCAGCTCGTCGAACAGGGCGATCACGTCGGGGTCTGCGTCGTAGAGCCGCGCCTCGAGCGCGTAGCGCGAGAACTCGAGGAGCCTCGTCGGCTCCACGGCGACGATGGTGCAGGGCGATACCATGGGCGACAGGAGCGCTCCCGCACAGAGCACCGCCCCCTCCTCCGCCGCAAGCCGCGGCACGAACTCCCGCTCGGGCGCATCCCAGGTGATGCGCCCCTCGAGCAGGGCCCAGCCCGACTCGACCAGCGAACCAGCCTCGACGAGGACCTCGCCTGCGGCAAGCTCGCGCGGGGTGCCCAGGTGGGCGACGCTCCGCCACGAGACGCCGGGGAATCCGCCGGTGCTCCTCGATGCACTCCAGGCCTCTGCGCTCATGTCCACCTCACAGGTACGATCAGGCGTTCGAGGGTGTCGTCGAGCGCGGCCGGGCGCCGCGCAGGATCGGACAGGATGTTCCGGATCCGCTGGACGCCCGCGCGGCGCCGCTGCTCGAGCATGCGAGCAAGCTGCAGCAGCACCTTGCACGCCGCCGGGCTCCCCTGCCGGCGCAGCGCCCCGAACTCCGCGCGGGAGACCCAGTACCCGCTCGTGGGTGCCACCGCCTCGACGCTCGCCGACCGCGGGCTGCCGTCGAGCAGCGACATCTCGCCGATCACGGCGCCGTTGCCGAGGTAGGCGAGGGTGACGGAGCCGCCGTCGGGACCGACGGTGCTCACGCAGACCTCGCCGCGATCCAGGATGAACATGCCGTCTCCCGGCCCACCCTGCGAAAAGAGCAGGTCGCCGGGCGCAAGCTCACGCCCCTGCGCGAGCCGGGCCATCTCTGCGAGCTCGTCGGCGCTCAACGACTCGAACATCGGGACCGCCCTGAGGAACTGCGTCGCGGAGACCGAAAGCTGGAACCTCATCGTGAACCTCCTTCGTCGATGCTGCCTCTGCCCTGCCCGGGTTCGCGCGCCGCGGCGGGTGCGGCGGCGCGGCGGCGCGGCGCTGCCTTGGCGCGGCGGCGGGGCTTGCCCTCCGCCGCGTCGGCCATCTCCGCCAGCCGCTTCATCACCCGGCCGTGGAGCGTCTCGGGCGCAAACTCGCCGTTGCGGTCGGCGACGCCTGCCTCGAGCCCGAGCAGCAGCTCGATCGCGTCCTCGACACACTCGACCTTCCAGACGTTGAACCGCCCCTGCGCGATCGCCTCGACGACGTCATCGCGCAGTTGCAGCTCCGGCGCGCTCCGCGACGGGATCATCACGCCCTGGGTCCCCGTGAGGCCGTCGATCCGACAGACATCGAAGAAGCCCTCGATCTTCTCGTTGATGCCCCCGATCGGCTGCACCTCGCCATGCTGGCTCAGCGAGCCCGTGATGGCCACGTCCTGGCGTGCGGGAGCGCCAGCGAGGCTCGACAGCAGCGCGAGGAGCTCCGCCAGCGATGCGCTGTCGCCCTCGATGAGGGCGTACGACTGCTCGAAGGTGACGCTGGCCGACAACGCCAGCGCCCGGTGGCGAGCGTAGGTACCACCGAGGTAGCCGTTGAGGATCAGCACCGCCTTCGAGTGGATCTCACCCGAGAGGTCGGCCTCTCGCTCGATGTTCACGAGGCCGCTCGAGCCGACGAACGTCTTGGCTGTAATGCGCGCGGGGAACCCGAACGACACGTCGCCGACCCGGACCACCGCCAGGCCATTGACCTGGCCGACGCGCCGCCCGCTGACCTCGACCAGCAGCTGCCGCCGCTCGAACTCCCGGAGCATCGATTCGCGGTACATCCCCTCGCGGTAGCGCCGGCCGGCCTCTGCAGCGACGACGTCGGCGCGCTCGACCCGGGGTGCTCCGCGGTCGAGCGCGAAGAGCTCCGCCTCGATGATCAGGTCGGTGAGCCCATCGAGCTGCAGCGTGAGTCGGTCCTGCCTGCCCGCGGCGCGCGAGGCCTCCTCGAGCACCGCCGCGACGCCCGACGCCGCAAAGGGCCGGAGCCGGTGCTGCGCCACCTGGGAGGCGACGTAGCGGGCGATCTCGAGCATCCGGGCCGGCGTGCGCTGCGTCGACTCCTCGAAGTCGGCGCGGACCCTGAAGAGCTTGCCGAACTCCTCATCGATCTCGCGCAGCACCTCGCAGTCCTCCATCGAGCCGATCAGCACGAGCTTGACCGAGAGTTGGATCGGCGCCGGCTTGAGGCTGACCGCGGCGAGGCCGGGCTGGGTCTCCTCGGGGTCCTCGATCACGAGCCGCTGCTCACGGATCGCGCGCTTGAGCGCCGGCCAGGCGTTGGGTGCCGAGACCAGCTCGCGGGCATGCGCGATGAGGATGCCACCGCTGGCCTTGAGCAGGCTCCCGGCCCGCACCAGCGTGTGGTCGGTCTCGAGGGCGCCGAGCGTCATCTTGCGCTCGGAGCGGCCGATCAGGTTGGCGTAGGTCGGGTGCCGCTCGAAGATGACCAGGCCGTGCTTGGAGTCCGAGTGGTCCACGAGCACGTTCACGCGGTAGCGGTTGCGGGACTCCTGGGTCCGTTGCAGACGGTCGAGCAGCACCTCAGAAGGCCCCTCGTCGTCGGGGACCCACGCCTCAAGCGACTCGACCACGCTGTCGACGACCGCCTCGAGGTAGGTCTCGATCACCTTGTTGCCGGCGTACTTTCGACGGATGCGGGTCACCCGGGGGCTCAGCACCTGCGACACGGTGCGCCGGTCGAGCGCCTCCATCTCCGCATCGGCGGTCTCCTGGATGCGCTTCGCCTGGTCGAGGAACTCGAGCAGGTCGTCGCGCAGCTTTCGCTCGCGCTCGTCGATCGCCTTCTTGTCGGACTCCGCGAGCGCCTCGTACTGCTCCGGCTCCATCGCGGTCCCATCGTCGCGCAAGGGGACGAGCTGGATGGTCTGGGTCGTGTCCTCGACACCGATGCCAAGCGCACGAGCGGCCGCCTCGAGCCGCTCGAAGTGGCCGCGGCGCAGGTCGAGGGCGCGCTCGAGGATGGTCTGGTGCTTGCCTCGGTAGGCGCGGCTGGTGAGCGCGGCAGGGATGCGCTTCTCGAGCGACTCGACGAGCTTCTTCATCTCGACGGCGAGCAGCCTGCCCTGCCCCGCGGGGAGCCTCAGGGCGATGGG
>JBILLP010000239.1:0-5757 GCA_044376025.1 Bradymonadia bacterium | reverse complement strand
TCGAGAGTCCGCACTCGAAGCCCGACTTGACCTCGCGCTCGTCCTTCTCGAAGTGGCGCAGCGAGCTGATCGTCGAGTCGTAGACGACGCGACCATCGCGCACGACGCGCGCCTTGGCGTTCCGGGTGATGATGCCCTCGAGCACCATGCAACCGGCGACGGTGCCGACCTTGGCGACCTGGAAGGTCTTTCGGACCTCTGCCTTGCCCATCGCCTCCTCTTCGAGCACGGGCGACAGCAGTCCGGCCATGAGGCCCTTCACCTGATCGAGGAGCTCGTAGATGATGCTGTGTGACAGCAGCTTGATGCCATGCTGCTCGGCGAGGGCCGTGGCACGCGACTCAGGCCTGACGTTGAAGCCGAGCAGCACGACGCCCGCATCGCCGACCGATGCCGCGAGGTTCACGTCGGACTCGGTGATGCTGCCGACGGCGGAGTGCAGCACGCGTACGGCGACGTCCTTGGTGCCGAGCTTCTTGAGTGCCTCGTTGATCGCCTCGACCGATCCCTGCACGTCGCCCTTGACGATGACCTTCAGCTCCTTGAGCTCTCCGGCCTTCATCATGGCGGCGATGCGATCGAGACCGCCCGTTCCACCGGCCGCAGAGGTCGCCGTGATGTCGGCCTTGCGGGAGCCAGCGATGTAGTGATCCGAGATCGCCCGGGCGTCCTTTTCCTCCTTGACGACGTAGAAGGTCTCGCCGGAGTCTGGCACACCGTTGAGGCCGGTGATCTCGACCGGATGCGCCGGCAGCGACGACGACTTGTGGTGCCCGCGGTCGTCGAGCATCGTCCGGACTCGCCCGAAGGAGCGGCCGATGACCACGATGTCGCCATTGCGCAGCGTGCCACGCTGGACGAGCACACTGGCGACCGGACCGCGCCCCTGGTCGAGCCGCGCCTCAAGGACGATACCCTCTGCGGGGCGCGCCGGGTTCGCGCGGAGCTCAAGCACCTCGGACTGCAGGTGGACCATCTCGAGTAGCTTGTCGATGCCCTGGCCGGTCTTGGCAGAGACCTCGACAAAGATGGTGTCTCCACCCCACTCCTCGGCGATCAGCCCGTGCGCCGTCAGGGCCTGCTTGACCTGGTCTGGCTGGGCAGACGGCTTGTCGATCTTGTTGATCGCAACGATGATCGGGACCTGCGCCGCCTTGGCGTGGTTGATCGCCTCGACCGTCTGGGGCATGACGCCATCGTCGGCCGCAACCACAAGGATGACGACGTCGGTCGCCTTGGCACCGCGCGCACGTAGCGCCGTGAAGGCCTCGTGGCCCGGCGTATCGAGGAAGCAGATCTCGCCGCTGTCGAGCCGCACCATGTAGGCGCCGATGTGCTGCGTGATGCCGCCAGCCTCGCCCGCGGTGACCCGAGTCTTGCGGATGTAGTCGAGGAGCGACGTCTTGCCGTGGTCGACGTGTCCCATGACCGTCACAACCGGCGGGCGAAGAATCATCTTCTCGGGGGCGTCGACAACCGCCGGCAGGTACTCGCTGATGTCGAAGCCGATCTGCTCGACCTTGAACCCGTAGAGCTCTGCGATGAGCGTCGCGGTGTCGAAATCGACCGAGGTGTTGATGTTCGCTCCGCGTACACCGAGCTCGAACATCAGCTTCATCGCGATCTCGCCGGCCTTCACCGACATCTGGTGCGCGAGCTCCGAGACCGGGATCGAGTCACGCATGCGGACGACGCGCTTGTGCTCCGCCGCCACCGTGGGGACCTGCTTCACCCCCGACTGCGCCGAACCGCCTCGCATGGCGGGCGTCGCGACGATCGGCCCCCCCTGGCGCTTCTTGCCGCCCGGGGCAGCCTTCTTCGACTTGTCGTACAGGTCGCGGCTCTGGACCACGCGCTTGCCGGCCGATGCGTCGGCGGCAGGCGCGGGGGCACCCGGTCGCTGGGGAGGCCTGACGCCACCATCGCGACGGGCGGGGTCGAGCCGCAGGTTCAACAGGTCGGGATTCACCGTGCCGACGACGCGGGCACCCGAGGGCCGGCGGGCCGCCGCGGCGGCATCCGCCTCGCGGCGCGCAAGCGCAGCCAGTTCGAGCGGGCCCGGCGCAGAGACGGCAGAGAGGTCACCCTCGGGCCTCGTCACCACCGTGGCGAAGCGGGAGCGACGCACCTCCGGCTCCCCGGCCACCGCGGTCTCGGCCTCAGCCAGCGCCGTCGCGGTCACCTCGACCCTCGGCGTCTCGCGCGTGACCACGGTCGCGAACCTCGAACGGCGAACCGACTCGACCGGCTCAGGCTCACCCATCGGGAGCGGCTCCGGGGCAGCGACAGCCGACGCCGCCTCGACCACCGGGGTCGGCTCGACCGGCGCAGGCTCCTCGACAGGCTTCTCCGGAAGCGTCTGCACCGTTGCGAACTTGCGGCGCACGGCGACGCCCTGCGTTGCCTCCGGCACCCTCGGCTGCACAACCTCGGGTTCCGGCTCAACGAGAACCGCCGCAGGCGGCGGCTCAGGAGCGCGCACCACGGCAGCCGGGACCGGCGCGACCGGCGCGGCCTCTTCAGGCGCCGGCGCAGCCGGCTTCGTCCCGGCGCGCCTCAGCACCGCGGGCTTGGCCACCGCTGCCGCAACCGGCACGGGCGGAGCGGCGGGCGCCGTCGGCGCCTCTGCCTCCACCTTCGAACGCCGCCTTGCAACGCCGGCCTTCACCTGCGTCGTCTGGCTCGCGCCACCGGAGTTTGCCCGATCGAGCATCGCACGGAGGCCGTCGATCTGGTCGTCGGTCAGAACGGTGAGGTGTGGCTTCCCTGGCATCCACTGCCAGCGGAGCCCGTGCTCCTTTCCGAACTTGACCAACTCTTCGCTGCCCAGACCGAAGTCCGTGGCAACCTCGTACAGGCGCTTCGACATGCACTCTATCCAGTCTTCGGACGGTCCGCAGATGCGGCAAAAGTCGCGGGCTGAGACCCTAGCGGGTTGTCGATGCCTTCGGCAAGCGGCAATTCGGGCATTCCGGGGGCGAGGATCCGTGACCCGGGCAGGTTCGCCAGTGCCCTCCCCCACGAAAGCAGCTCGGTCGAGAACACGCTCCGCCGCACGTAGGCGACGGCGACGAACTCCCGCCCCAGCGCCGCACCAAGCCAGGCACCGTCGCGGACCTCGAGGGTGTCCGCCCGGTGCCGGCGGGCCTGCTCGCTCAGGCTCCGCCTCGAGGCGCCGCGGGCGTCCGATGCGAGGATCAGCAGCCCCCCGGTCGCGCCTGCAAACGCCTCGTCCGCAGAAAGCGCCCCCGCCGCGACCAGCCCGGCCCGAAGCCCAAGGCCCAGCCGCTGGAACCAGGCGCTCTCCCCGGCCTCGAGCAGGCGGGTGACCAGCGTGGCGTCTGTCACCGGCGCGACACGGGTACGAAGGCTCCGGGCGAAGCCGCCCTTTCGGAGCGCCACGGCCACGCAGTCAACGCTCGCGTGCACGTTGGCACCCCTGCCGCCGAGCTTGCGGCTGCTTCCTGTCCAGTCGGGCCAGAGCCCACCCGACGGATCGACGAACCAGCGCACCAGGGCAGCCCCGGCCTCGCTGCCCCCGTCGCACGCGACGCAGCACCTCGCCTCGGTCTCCGCCCTGGGCGCCAACGCCTCGCCGCCCCTTACGCTTCGGTCGGCGTCGCGCCGGCCTTCGCCTCGAGGAAGGCCGCGTACCGGGCCTGCACCTCCTCGAGGAACTCCGTCCGCGCCTCCGCCTGCTCCGCAGCCTCGTCGGCCGAGATCGTCTGGGACTCGTACCAGCGCTTCGCTGCGGTCAGGACCTGCTCAGCCTTCTTGGCATCAAGCCCGCAGAGCGCAGCGAACCGCTCAAGGTCCTCCTCGAATGCCAGGTGCAGCGGCTTGGTGTAGCCGGCCGCGTGAACCTGCTGCGCCGTCCGGTCGCCGATGCCACGGAGCTGCATCAGCTGATCACGCTCGACGCCCTCCTCCGTCACCGCCTGCTCCGACTTCGCCTTGCGCGAAATCACGCTCGCAGCCGCGTCGATCACCAGGTTGGCGCCGTCGTTGTTGAACCCGGGCAGCATCGCGATGTCGGCCGTGTCAGCCGCGGCCACGTCCTCGATCTTGTTGTAGCCGAGGGCGAAGAGCGTATCGATCATCTGCTCGGTGACGCCCGGGTACTCCAGGAGCTGCTTCTTGGCGTCGGCCATCATCTGCTTGAGACGGCTCTCCGAGTAGATCTCGAGCTGCCAGCCGGTCAGCTGGGCAGCGAGCCGCACGTTCTGGCCGCCGCGGCCGATCGCCAGGCTGAGCTGGTCATCGGGCACCACGAGCTCCATGCCCAGCTTGGCCTCGTCGATCAGGACCTTGGCAACCTGCGCGGGGCTGATCGCGTTGCACACGAAGCGCGCCGGATCACTGTGGTAGGGCACGATGTCGATCTTCTCGCCGCGCAGCTCCTGGACCACCGCCTGCACGCGGCTCCCGCGCATGCCGACGCACGCGCCGACCGGATCGACGTCGGAGTCGGTGCTGTACACCGCGACCTTGGACCGCACGCCCGGCTCGCGCGCCACGGCGACAATCTTCACGATGCCCTCGTGGATCTCGGGGACCTCCTGCTCGAACAGCTTGATCACGAGGCCCGGATCGGTGCGGCTCAGCACGATCTGGGCGTCGCGGCTCGAGCGCTGCACGTCCTTCACGTAGCCCTGGATGCGGTCGCCCGGCCGGTAGGACTCGCGCCTCGTCTGCTCCGACCCGGGGAGGATCGCATCCGCACGGCCGAGGTCGACGATGATGCTCCCCTTCTCGAAGCGCCGGACAATGCCCGTGATGAGCTCGTTCTTCTTGTCCTTGAACTCGTCGAAGATGTTCTGGCGCTCCGCCTCGCGGACGCGCTGGATGATGACCTGCTTGGCCGTCTGCGCCGCGATGCGGCCGAAGGTCCGGCGCGCCGACTCGAGCTGCAGCAGGCGACCATATCGGCGATCCTGCTCCTTGGCCTTCTCGAGCTCGTCGTCGCGGTAGAAGATCTGGAAGAGCAGCTCATCGCCAGGCTCGGCGTTCGGGTCGATGTACTCCCGCGCCTGCTCGACGGTGATCTCGCGCGCCTCGTTCTCGATCACCTCCGCGACGGTGATGATCAGGTAGAGTTCGATGTCGCCGGTCTCCTCGTTGAACTGCGCCTCGATGTCGCGCTGCTCGCCGAAGACCTTCTTGGCGGCCGTCTTGAGCGCAGCCTCGAGCGTCTCGACGAGGACCGTGCGATCGATGCCGCGATCGCGGCCAACCTGTTCAATCACCATGTTGAGGTTCATCGCTTCTTCCTTGGCTTGTTCGTGGGCTTTGCCGGTGCGCGGCCACCTTGTACCTTGCGCGCCGGGCCAGCGGGTTTGGGAGTCGAGAAGTCGAACAGAGTCTTGGCGCGTCGAATCTGCCCGCGCACGAGGAGGACCGGCCCCGCAGGTTCGATCACCTCGATGTGTGTCGGTGAGCTCGCGCCGAGCTCACCCTCGAAGACCGCCCGGCCTGCGGCGTCAGGCGCCCGGAGCGTCACGCGCACCCGATGCCCGCGAAAGGCCTCGAAGTGGCGGTCGAGCGTCAACTCACGCTCGACGCCCGGGCTCGACACCTCGAGCCGGTAGGCGAAGGGAATCATCCCGGTGGTGTCGAAAACCGACTCCATTTCGCGCGTCACCCGCGCCAGCTCCCCAATCGTCACACCGGTCCCCGGTGCCCCGGCGCCGGGCCGGTCGATCAGGGCTCGAATCAGTCCGTCCTGACGTGGGCGAATCTCGCAGAGGTAGACCTCAA
>JBILLP010000238.1:0-5764 GCA_044376025.1 Bradymonadia bacterium | reverse complement strand
CGGGCACCTCGAACCCGTAGGTCGTGACCGGAGGGCGCCCCCCGCACACGCCGCCCGCGCAGAACGAGCCGGTGCCGCACGGCGTGCAGTCGGCGACCGGCAGCACGTCGCAGGCCCCCGTCGCAGGGTTGCATGCCGCGACGCCGCACTCACCCCCGGCGCCGGCGCAGACGACCGGGCTGCCACCACACACGCCGCCCGTGCACACATCGCTGTTCGTGCAGGCCTGGCCGTCGTTGCAGGCGGTTCCGTCGGCCCGCGGCGTCTCGACGCAGGCGCCGGTCGCCGGGTCGCACGACGACGAGACGCAGGCGCTCGACGCCGTGCAGGCCACGCCAAAGCAGAGGTCTCGCACGCAATCGCTCGGGCTCCCCGAGCATGAATAGCCCGGCTCGACGTTACACCGCGCCGAGCAGCCGTCTCCGTTGAGGGTGTTCCCGTCGTCGCAGGCCTCGCCGATGGCAAGCGCGCCGTTGCCGCAGACGTCGGCCGGGGTCGTGTCGGGGCGCGTGTCGACCGCGGTGTCGGTGGTGGTGTCCACCGCGGTGTCGGTCCCGGTGTCGGTCCCGGTGTCGGTCCCGGTGTCGGTCCCCGTGTCGACCGCGGTGTCCGTGGTGGTGTCAGGGCGCGTGTCCGGGGTGGTGTCGGGGTTCTCGGTCGTATCGGCCCCGGTGTCGTCTGCCGTGTCCTCGTCGTCGGTGTCAGCCCCCGTATCGCGGCCCGTGTCGGTGGCGCGGCGCGAGCAGTCGCTCGGCTCGCCTTCGCACTCCCAGCCGGCCTCGACCGTGCAGGTGCGCGAGCAGCCGTCGCGCGGCGTGAGGTTGCCATCGTCGCACTCCTCCGCCTGGGCGACGATGCCATCACCGCAGCTTGGGCCGCCGGCGCCGGCAGGCTCGCCGCCCGCACACCCCGCGATCACAAGCAGGGCGCCCGCGAGCCCGAGGCTTGCAGCGCGCCCCGGCAGCAGTGCCCGTCCCGAACTCCACACCCAGCTGGCAACCACGGCACGCGACATGCTCCGGACTCCTGGCTCCGACGTGACAACCAGCCCCGGTTCACCCCGCTGCTGGACCGCCCCACAGACTACTCGATCGCATCGTGGCCGCAATTGCAAACGCCGCGACCACGCGCGACGAGGCTCGCGCGCGACCTCGACCCGCGACGACTCCGGGGCTAGGCTGCGGCGCTGGAGCGCAGACCGCCTCGTCACCCCGGTGCCACCCATGCTCGACGCCCGAACCCTCGCCCGCGCTCGCCGAAACGGCCTCGAACCGGCCCTTCGCCTGGCCATGCTGCTCGCGACCATGGCGGCCCCGCTTGCCGCCTGCGGCGGCGCGCAGGCACCGCCGACCCCGCCCGCTGGCCGTGCGGCGGCTCCCGCGGCAGAGGTGCCCGCGCGGGCTGCCGCAACCGTGGTCGAGGCGTCGGGTGACCCGGGTCTGGCCTTCCCGAGCGCAGACGATGTCACACGGATCGGGCGCGACGCGACGGGCCCGACCTCGTTCAAGGTCGGTGAGGCGGTCGATCGATGGCAGCTCGAGGGCCCCTTCCCCGCAGTGACCGGCGCCACGCCGACCGAGACTGCCAACGACCTCGAGCGCGAGCTCGCCATGCTGCTCCCCACCGACGGCTCGGTCACGCTGTCAGAGCAGGCTCGCTGCCTCGCGCGGGAGTGGGGCCGGTTCGAGCTGGAGCATGGCGGCCCACCGGCCCCGACGCTCAAGGCGCTGATCGGGGCACGGTGCGGCGTGGCCAAGCTCGACGCTAGTGTGTTCTCGACCGGCTGGCAGGGCGCACGGACGGTCTCCGATGCGCGCATCCTCGAGGCGTGGCGCGGGGGCTCGGAGCAGGTGCGCGTCTTTGCGGCGCCCGACGGGACACCCACCACCATCGGCGCATGGCTGGGCCGCCGCGACGACACCGCCGCTGTCTACGTGGTGCGGGTCAGGACGCAGTCCGCGCTCGACCCGGTGACCATCGAGACCGGGGGCAGCGCCGATGTCGCCGTCTCGGGACGCCTGCCACGCGGCTACGAGCGCGTCCAGGCCATCTCGACGGTCTCTGCGCTCGACGCCCGGGCCTGCACCCGCGACGACGACGTCGATGAGCCACGCTTTCGCTTCGTCTGCCGGATCGACCCCAACCTGCCGCAGGCAAGCATCCAGGTCGTCGGCTGGCAGCGGCGCGCGCTGCTCGGCCACGAGTTCGCCCGCGTGATGGTGGTCCCGACGGGGCGTGGCGAGGTGATCGAGCTGCCGTCGGTCACCACGCCGGAGACAGGTCGCTTCGACGACGACTTCGTGGCGGCAGTCAACGAGGTCAGGGTCGCTGCGGGGAGGCGCCCGCTCACACTGTCGCGAGGGCAGTCGGCGACGGCCACCAACCTGGCGCGGGTCTGGTTCGACGACGCGGAGCCGCGTGACGCCGCAGCCGCCGCCCGCGCCGGCGAGGGCATGATGGCCGGCTGGCAGGTCGAGCAGCCCATCGTGGGCGCGGCGTTTGAGGCACTGACGGTCGGCGCGACGGCGACCGGGGTCGCTGCCGCCCGGCAGTTCCTGGCGAACCCGTCGGCGCGGTCCGCGCTGCTGGCGCCTGCGTCAGACCTGATCGCGCTCGGCAGCATCGAGGCGCCGGGCGGGCGTGGCGTCATGGCCGGCGTCTACACGAGCTTCGACGCGAACACGCCCCGCATGCCCACGGCCGAGGGCGTGATCGCCCGACTCGCGGCGCTGCGGTCCGAGCGTGGCCTGCCGGCGCCGCAGGCGGCCAACGAGTCGCTGCGTGCCGCGGTGGCCGCCGTGCCGGCGGTGGTGACCGGGGCGAAGGTCGCCCCGATCGAGGCGCTGAGGCAGGTGGTCGACTCCGTGATGCTGTCATCAGAGGGACCGGTGCAGTTCGCGGTGCTCGCGATCAGCGACGTCGGCGACCTCGCGCTGCAGAACGGCCTCGACGCATCGTCGCTCCGCATCGCGGCCGCGGTGATCCCGTGGCGCGGCCCCAACGAGCCCTGGGTGCGCTACCACGTGGCGCTCGTGTTCGAGACGGCGACACTGGCTCTGCCGGCCCGTGACGGTGCGAGCCCGGGAAGCCATCCCGGCCCTGTCGTCCAGCCCTGACCCGGGCTGCCTTCGCACCGCTACGTACCGATGGCCGCGATGATCAGCGCAACCGTGCCCGCCAGCTCGACCAGGTAGCAGAGCCCGGCTGCCAGCTGCTTGGTCCGGAATATCGCGGGCCCACGACCCAGCGTCCCGACCGCATGCAGGATCCGGGTGGCGGTGAAGCCGAGCACCAGCGGGGCCATCACGGCCGCTGACGTGCCAGCGAGCACCAGCGCGACCACGACGATTGCGAACACACTGACGTGCTCGACACCGTTGCCGTGCGCCCGGATCGCCTTGCGCAGCTCGGGATGGTCGCCGTCGCCCGCGGAGACCCGCAGCTTCATGCGCAGCCTTGAGATGTTCATCGCAAGCAGGGTCAGCAGCGCCACGTTGGCGGCGGCAAACAGCAGGAACCAGCGCATGCTCTCCATGTTCAACCCCGGGTGCCCGTCGCGTCGCGGCGAATCGCCGATGCCTCGACCCTGCCGGCTCCCGGTACGATTCGCAAGCGTCGCCCGCGCCATGCGTAGCGCCACCGCGAGGCGCAACGCACCGTTGGCATCGGGGTGCCACTTGGCGTAGGATGACAGGCGTTCCACGGCAGCCTGGAGAACCCATGACCCCTCGACACACCTCGTTCCTTCGTGCGGCCACGGTCGCCACGTCGCTGCTCGCGCTGCTGCTTCCGACCTCGTCGGTGGAGGCCCGTACCTTCAGGTCGGCGCAGATCCCGAATGGCTCGTTGCTGAGCTGCAACAGCTGCCACACCTCGGGCGGCGGGACACCGCTCAACCCATTCGGCGCGACGGTTGAGTCGTCGTTCCTCGCGCCCGGCAACGTCGGCTCCGCAGCGGTGCAGTGGGGGCCGGCGCTCGCCGCGCTCGACTCCGACGGAGACGGGGTGACCAACGGCGCTGAGCTCGGCGACCCCGAGGGCACCTGGCGGCCCGGGAGCCCGAACCCGACGCTGACCACGCCGACCTTCCCCGGCTTTGACTCATGCGCCGACGTGACCGCCGCGCGCGAGAACTGCACCGCCTGCGGCGGCTCCGCGTCACGACCGCAGAAGTGCGCGACGCAGTGCGGCGACGGTGTGGTCTACGCAGAGGCGGGTGAGAGCTGCGACGGCGACGATTTCGCCGGCGAGAGCTGCGCGTCGCTCGGGTTCACCGACGGTTCGCTCCGCTGCAACACCGACTGCTCGATCGACAGCTCGGGCTGCTCCTCGGTTGCCGACGAGCCGGGCGACACCGACGACGTGGGTACCGACACCGATGACGTCGCGCCCGACACCGACGACGTCGCACCCGACACCGATGACGTCGCACCCGACACCGACGACGTCGCACCCGACACCGATGACGTCGCACCCGACACCGACGACGTCGCGCCCGACACCGACGACGTCGCGCCCGACACCGACGACGTCGCGCCCGACTCCGATGACGTAGCGCCCGACTCCGATGACGTGGGCGCCGACACGGGCGTCACCGATGGCGGCGGCGACGCTACGGGAGACGCCTCGGTGGGCGACGACACCGCCGCAAGCGGAGACGCCACCGGTGGCGGCGGCAAGGGCGGCGATGACAGCGGCTGCTCGGCGGCTTCGGCCGGTGCGACGGCGCCTTGGTGGATCGCGGCGCTGCTCCCGCTGCTTCGCCGTCGCCGGAGAGCCTGACATCCCGGGGTGAAGGGGTTGGCCCGCCGGTTGCAAAGCACCGGTCGAGGTTGGTGACGGCGCCCTGTTCTCGCGCCAGACCACGCCAGCCCTCCTCAGGAGTCTGACATGAGACGCACTGCCACGCTGACACTCCTCTCGCTGACCCTGGCCTGCCCCGCCCTCGGCTGCGGCACGACCGAGGAGGTCGACGCAGCCGACGCGAACGGGAGCGGCGACACCGCTTCGGACACCGCCACCGATACCGGAGGCGACACGGCAACCGACACGACGGTGCCCTGCACCGGCCCGAACCCGCTGGGCTGTCGCGCAGAGGGATGCCCCGACGGGCAGACCTGCCGCATCGACGCGACCGCGAGCAGCTGCATGCCGTCGGCATGCAGCTGCGATGCCGACACCGGGACATGGACCTGCACGGCCGACTGCGGGCCGGTCTACGCCTGCCAGCCCGCCGAGCAGCCCGTCTGCCCGGACGCGGTCGACATCGGCGCGTCCTGTAGCGACGAGGGGCTCTCGTGCAGCTTCGGCCAGGAGTGCTGCTGCGGGACCTGCTACCCCTCTCTCAGTTGCACCTGCACGGGCGGCTCCTGGGCCTGCTTCGCGACCGACGCCTGCATGATCCCGAGCTGCGAAGGGCGCCCGTGCGCGAGCGATGACGACTGCCAGGGCGGGCCCTTCGACACCCTCGCATGCATCGAGGGTGTGTGTGCCGCACCGACTCGATGTGCAGACCATGACGCGACGGGCTGCGAGCAGGTTGACGGCTGCACCTACCTGTTCCCGGGCTGCACCGATGACGCGCGGCTTTCGATCAACGCCGGCTGCTACCCGGAGGCCGACTGTGCGCGAGACGAGGACTGCCCGGCAGACCACACCTGCCTGGCGGGTGTGATGGTGGACCCGGAGTGCGGCGACTGCGATGCGTGCGGCGTTGCACGCGGTGTGTGCATGCCCAACCCCTGATCGCGCGTGCTCAGCCCGA
>JBILLP010000237.1:0-5792 GCA_044376025.1 Bradymonadia bacterium | reverse complement strand
CTCGATCGAGACGCTCGCGCAGGTCGGCCGCGCACTCCCGAACGGTCGCCGACACCTCGCGCGCGTCTCGGTCACGCACGACGTGAGCTACGGGCCGCTCGACGACCACCGGCTCGACGTCTACCGACCGGCCGGCTCGACCGAGCGCCTGCCCGTCATGCTCTACGTGCACGGAGGCGGCTTCGCCTTCTGCTCGCGGCAGACGCACTGGTCGATCGCCGCGCGCTACGCCCGCATGGGCTTCGTGGTCTTCAACATCGACTACCGGCTCGCGCCGGCGCACCGCTTCCCCGCCGCCTTCGACGACGCCGCCCGGGCGCTCGCCTTCGTGCTCGGGCAGGCGCCGGCGCACGGCGGCGACCCCGCTCGGCTCGTGCTCGCCGGCGAGTCGGCCGGCGGCAACCTCGTGACCGCGCTGACCGCCGCCACCACGCACCGGCTCGACCACGGCCCGGCGCGCGAGCTGTTCGAGCTCGCACCAACCCTCTCTGCGGTGCTGCCGGCCTGCGGCGTGCTGCAGGTCACCGACGTCGAGCGGTTCAAGCGCAACAAGCCGCACCTGCCCGACTCGATCGCCCGGCAGCTCGTCGCGATGCGGCGCTCCTACCTCGGCCGCGGGGCCCACCCGGTCGACCGGCTCTACCTGGCCGACCCGCTGCGGCTGCTCGAGGACCGCGCGCCCGACCGGCCGCTGCCGCCCGCCTTCGTGCTCGTCGGCGCGCGAGACTTCCTGCTCGACGACAGCCGGCGGCTCCACGCCGCGCTCACCGCCCGCGGTGCTCGCTCCGAGCTGCGGATCTACCCCGGCGAGATCCACGCCTTTCACGCGCTGCCATGGCGCGACGCCGCCCGCGACTGCTGGCGCGAGCAGCGGGCCTTCCTCGCCTCGCTCGGGCTCGTCGAGCCCGGGTAGCCACGCCCGCCTCAAGGCTACCGCGCCGGGCCGCGCGCTGCTACACCACCCGGCGGGTCGCGCAGGAGCGCGGCCGATGGTCCAGATGCACGAGCCGCGATGCACCCGACAGCCGATGCCCGAGATGCCCGAGCGACCACCGGCGATCACCCGCTCGCCCAGCTCCTGAAGGAGCGCATCGTCATCCTCGACGGCGCGATGGGCACCATGGTGCAGCGCGAGGGGCTCACCGAGGCAGAGTACCGCGGCACCCGCTTCGCCGACTGGCCGATCGACCTCAAGGGCAACGGCGACGTGCTCGCGCTGACACGGCCCGACATCCTCGAGCGCATCCACCGGCGCTACCTCGACGCCGGCGCCGACATCATCGAGACCAACACCTTCTCGTCGCAGGCGATCTCGCAGGCCGACTACGGCATGGAGTCGCTCGTGCGCGAGCTGAACCTCGAGGCCACCCGCGCCGCGCTGCGCGCCGCCCGCGCCGCGGAGGCCGCCACCCCCGGTCGCCGCTGCTGGGTCGCCGGCGCGCTCGGGCCGACCAACCGCGCGCTGTCGCTGTCGCCCGACGTCTCGAACCCCGCCTTCCGCGCCGTCACCTTCGACCAGGTCCGCGAGGCCTACGCCGAACAGGTCGACGCGCTCGTCGAGGGCGGCGTCGACGCGATCCTGATCGAGACCATCTTCGACACCCTCAACGCCAAGGCCGCGATCATCGCCACCGAGGAGGTCTTCGCCCGGCGCGGCGTCCGGCTCCCGATCCTCATCTCGGTCACGATCACCGACGCCAGCGGCCGCACCCTCTCGGGCCAGACGCTCGAGGCCTTCTGGACCTCGATCCGCCACGCCCGACCCCTCACCATCGGCATCAACTGCGCGCTCGGCGCCGCGCAGATGCGCCCCTACGTCGAGCTGCTCTCACGCATCGCCGACACCGCCACGCTGATCTACCCCAACGCCGGCCTGCCCAACGCCTTCGGCGAGTACGACGAGACGCCCGCACAGACCGCGGCGATCCTGCGCGAGTTCGTGGAGCAGGGCTGGATCAACGGGCTCGGCGGCTGCTGCGGCACCACCCCGGAGCACATCGGCGCGATCGCCCGCGCCGTCGCCGACCTGCCGCCCCGGGCCATCCCACACCGCCCCCCGGTCACCGCCTACGCCGGCCTCGAGGTGCTCGAGCTGCGCCCCGAGACCGGCTTCATCATGGTCGGCGAACGCACCAACGTCACCGGCTCGCGCAAGTTCGCCCGCCTCATCAAATCGGGCGCCTTCGACGAGGCGCTCGAGGTCGCGCGGCAGCAGGTCGAGGGCGGCGCCAATATCCTCGACGTCAACATGGACGAGGCGCTGCTCGACGCCCGCGCCTCGATCACCCACTTCTTGAACCTCGTCGCCAGCGAGCCGTCGATCTCACGGCTGCCGATCATGATCGACAGCTCCGACTTCTCGGTCATCGAGGCCGGCCTCGCCTGCGTGCAGGGCAGGGCGATCGTCAACTCGATCAGCCTCAAGGAGGGCGAGGACACCTTCAGGCACCACGCCCGCGTCTGCCGCGCCCATGGCGCCGCCGTGCTCGTCATGGCCTTCGACGAGACCGGCCAGGCCGTCACCGTCGACCACCGCGTCACCATCGCCCACCGCGCCTGCGCCATCCTCGAGCAGGAGGGCTTCTCGCAGCACGACGTGATCTTCGACCCCAACGTGCTCGCCATCGGCACCGGCATCGAGGAGCACGCCACCTACGCCGCCGACTTCATCGAGGCGACCCGCCGCCTCAAGCGCGAGCTGCCGCACATGCGGATCAGCGGCGGCATCTCGAACCTGTCGTTCGCCTTCCGCGGCAACGACACCGTGCGCGAGGCGATCAACGCCGCCTTCCTCTACCACGCGATCTCCGCCGGCCTCGACATGGGCATCGTCAACGCCGGCCAGCTCGCCGTCTACCAGGACATCGAGCCCGGCCTGCTCGAGCGCGTCGAGGACCTGCTCTTCAACCGGCGCCCCGACGCCACCGAGCGGCTGATCGAGTACTCCGCCACGCTCGCCTCAGGCCCCCGCGCCGAGGTGCGCGTCGACGCCTGGCGCCAGGCCCCGGTCGCACGGCGCATCGAGCACGCGCTCGTGCACGGCATCGACAGCTTCATCGAGGCCGACACCGCAGAGGCGCTCGCCGAGCTCGGCCGACCCCTCGCCGTGATCGAGGGGCCGCTGATGAGCGGCATGGGCATCGTCGGAGACCTGTTCGGCGTCGGCAAGATGTTCCTGCCCCAGGTCGTCAAGAGCGCCCGCGCCATGAAGCGCGCCGTCGCCTGGCTCGTGCCCCACCTCGAGGCAGAGAAGGCCGCCAACCCCGGCGCCGCCTCGAGCCGCGGCCGCATCCTGCTCGCGACCGTCAAGGGCGACGTCCACGACATCGGCAAGAACATCGTCTCGGTCGTCCTCGCCTGCAACAACTACGACATCCTCGACCTCGGCGTCATGGTGCCGACCGACCGCATCGTCGACACCGCGATCGCCGAGGGCGTCGACGCGATCGGCCTGTCGGGGCTGATCACCCCGTCGCTCGAGGAGATGGTCCACGTCGCGACCGCGATGCAGCGCCGCGGCCTGCGCATCCCCCTGCTGATCGGCGGCGCCACGACCAGCCGGCGGCACACCGCCGTGCGCATCGCGCCCGTCTACGACGGCCCGGTCGTGCACGTGCTCGACGCCTCCCGCGCGGTCGGGGTCACCAGCGCCCTGCTGTCGACCGAGCAGCGCGGCGCCTTCGACGAACGCAACCGCGCCGCACAGGCCGACGACCGGACCCGCCACGCGGAGCGGCAGTCGACCCGGCTCCTCACGCTCGACGAGGCCCGGCGCAACGCCCTCACGCTCGACCTCGACCTCGACATGGCGCCCCCACCGCCCCGCTACGGCGTGCACGTCATCCCCGACCTGCCGCTCGCGGAGCTGATCCCGCTGATCGACTGGTCGCCCTTCTTCGCCGCCTGGGAGCTCAAGGCCGCCTACCCGCGCGTGCTGAGCCACCCCGACTACGGCCCCGCCGCCCGCGAGCTGTTCGAGAACGCCCAGGCCATGCTGGCCCGCCTCGAGCGCGACCGCTCGGTGCGCGCCGCCGGCGTCTGGGGCCTGTTCGCCGCCAACCGCGACGGCGACGACATCGTGCTCTGGACCGACCCGCAGCGCTCCGCCGTGCTCACACGGCTCCACATGCTCCGCCAGCAGAAGGCAAAGGCCGGCGACGAGCAGGCCAACCTCTGCCTCGCCGACTTCGTCGCCCCGATCGACTCCGGCCGGACCGACACCCTCGGCGCCTTCGCCGTCACCGCCGGCCTCGGCGCCGACGAGCTCGCCCGCGCCTTCGAGGCCGCCCACGACGACTACAACGCCATCCTCGTCAAGGCGCTCGCCGACCGCCTCGCGGAGGCCTTCGCGGAGTGGGTCCACCGGCACGCCCGCCGCTTCTGGGGCTACGACCCCGACGAGGCGCTCTCGACCGAGCAACTCATCGCCGAGCAGTACCGAGGCATCAGGCCCGCCCCCGGCTACCCGGCCTGCCCCGACCACACCGAGAAGACCACCCTCTTCTCGCTGCTCGACCCCGGTCCCCTCGGGCTCTCCCTCACCGAGTCGATGGCCGTCTCCCCGGCCTCCTCCGTCTCCGGCTGGATCCTCGGCGCCCGCACCGCCCGCTACTTCACCGTCGGCCCCGTCGCCCGCGACCAGGTCGAGTCCTACGCCACCCGCAAGGGAATCCGCGTCTCCGAGGCAGAGAAGTGGCTGGCCCCCAACCTCTCCTACGACCCCTGAGGAGCCTCCCGGCACCCCGAAAACACATCCCGACAACACATCCCGACACCAGAATCTCTACCCTGGAGCATTCGCCCATGGCCGGCATCCGCACCGCCCTCTTCCTCGACTTCGACAACGTCTACACCGCCATCGCCCAGCACGGCATCGACGCCGGCGACGCCTTCGCGACCAACCCCGCACGCTGGCTCCGCTGGCTCGAGTCGGGCGACCCCGCCACCGGCGCCCCGAACGACCCCGAGAACCCCCGCCGCATCCTGATCCGCAACTGCTACCTCAACCCGCGCGCCTACGCCCGCTACCGCACCGACTTCACCCGCGCCGCCTTCCGCGTCGTCGACTGCCCACCCCTGACGCGGCAGCACAAGACCGGCACCGACATCCACATGGTGATGGATGTCCTCGACGCCCTCGACCACAAGACCCACTTCGACGAGTTCATCCTGCTGTCGGGCGACGCCGACTTCACCCCCCTGCTCCACCGGCTCCGCGCCCACGACCGCCGCACCACCGTGCTCTCGGTCGGCCCGACCGCCGCCGCCTACCGCAGCGCCGTCGATGTGCTCGTCGCCGAAGACGACTTCCTCCGCGCCGTCCTGCAGCGCGAACCCGAAGCCCCCGCCCTCGAGCCATCGCGCCACGTCGACCCGCGCAACCTCTCCGACCGGCTCGGCGCCATCGCCTCCCAGGAGGCCGATGTGCGGATCGCCTTGGCCCGCGCCGACCGCATCGACCCCGAGGTCATCAAGACCATCGCCCTCGAGCTCGAGCGCGAGGCCCGCATCGCCCCTGTCGCCGCACGCAACCTCCCCGGCATCTACCGGCGCTTCCAGGAGTTCCGCGAGTCGAACGACTGGCTCGGCTCCTGGGGCCTCCGCTCCCTGACACAGCGGCTGATCGCCCATGTCCCGAGCCTCACCATGGTCGGCGACGGCGACTCCTGGATCATCCAGTTCGTCGAACGACTCGAACTCCCCGGCATCGACTCCACACCCGGACTCCCCGAGACACCCACCCTCGCCGAAGCATCCACACCCCACCTCGACGACCCCACCAGCCCCGCACC
>JBILLP010000236.1:0-5822 GCA_044376025.1 Bradymonadia bacterium | reverse complement strand
CCTTCGGGCGCGACGCGGCGGTGGGTCGGGTGCCGCTCGTGGCGATCGGCGGGATCACCCTCGACAACGCAGGGCACTGCTACCGCGCCGGAGCGACCGGCGTGGCCGCGGTCCGCGCCATCCTTCAAGCGCCAGACCCGGCGGCGGCGGTGCGCGCCCTGCTCCGGGCGCGTCAGTCCGCGACGAACAGCGAGACGTAGCCCGTCACCTGCCGGAGCGCCCGGGACCGGGCCCGCCTTGTGGCCCGCGGGTCGCCGACTCTGCCCTCTGCGCGAAGCTGGGTGGCGGCCTCGTCCGAAACCTCCCGGAGTTGGGCGGCGTCGAGACGTGCCAGAAGCGCTGCCTCGACCCGCTCGTCGAGCTCCGCGAGCCGCTCGGCGTCGACGGCCTCCGCATCGGGTAGCGCCCGCCACTGCTGGAGCACCTCCTCGTGCGCGGCGGCGAGCAGGCCGTCGAGCCTCGCGGCTCGCTCGCGGAGGCGACGGACAACGTCGGGCTCGTCGGTGAGCCAGGCCGCTGAGGCGGGCGCGAGCGTCGGGGGCGCGGCGTCAGTCGTCTCGACCGGCGCCGGTGCCTGACGACCGCCCCCGGACGCGACCGCCTGCCCGTGGGCGCGAATGATGCGCCGGACCGAGGCGGCGCACTCGGCGAGCGACGCCGGCGGCTCGACGAGCCGGGCAAAGGTGTGGTCGATGCCCTCGATGACCCAGGCAAGCGGGACACCCTCGCGCTCCCAGGAGAGGAGCAGCTCCTCGTCGATCGCAGACAGGTCGGTACCGCGGGCGCGGCGCGTGGTGAAGTAGGCGAAGACGTCGCGGACGTAGTCGGAGGCGAGGGGCTGCGTGACGTCGTCGCGGCCGATGGGGAGCTCGAGCTGCGGCACGGTGGCGCGCCTCCGGCGTCAGATATCGAGGTTCTCGACGTTGAGGGCGTTGGCCTCGATGAACTCTCGACGCACCTCGACGTTGTCGCCCATGAGGACCGAGAAGGCCTCCTCGGCCTCGTGGAGGTCGGTGAGCGTGACGCGTCGCAACGTGCGCCGCGTGGCGTCGAGCGTGGTCTCCCAGAGCTGCCCGGGGTTCATCTCGCCGAGGCCCTTGTAGCGCTGGATGTTCCAGCCCTTCTTGCCTTCGGACTCGACGCGGTCGACGAGTCGGGCCATCGAGTCGACCTCCGAGGGCTCGTCCTTCGAGAAGGCGATCGTGACCGGGCCGTTGCCCGCAAGGTCGCGCCAGACAGCGTGGATTCGGACCAGCTCGCGCCAGTCGCGCAGCCCCACGAGCTCCGAGGTGACGTGCGTGCGCCGCAAGCCGCCGAGCGGCCTCGACTCCCAGGTTGCGACGAAGCGGTCATCGCGCTCCGAGATCGTCGGCGCGGAGAAGACGACGCCGGGGTACTGCGTCCGGAGCGTCTCGAGCGCCCGGGCCATCTGCGCCTCGAGCTCGGCGCGGTCGGAGAAGGTCTCGGGCGCGAGGGTGCACGACGAGGCGAGCGCGGAGATGACCCGCTCGTCCCAGCCGCGCAGGTGAAAGCGCCGGGAGATCTTCGGGGGCTGCATGAACTCGCGGACGAGGCCGCCGAGCTCCTCGGCGGTGTGTACGCGCTCGCCGCCGGCGGACCGGAGCGTGGCCGACTCGACGGAGTTCTCGATGATGAAGGACTCGAGCTCCGACTCATCGCGGACGTAGGCCTCGCGCGACTTGCGGGAGGCGCGGTAGAGCGGCGGCTGCGCGATGTAGAGGTGCCCGCTCTCGATGAGGGGCAGCATCTGCCTGAAGAAGAAGGTCAGGAGCAGCGTGCGGATGTGCGAGCCGTCGACGTCGGCGTCGGTCATGATGATGACGCGGTGGTACCTCAGCTTGCCGATATCGAAGCCGTTTTCTTCTCCGGGTGTGCCGATGCCGGTGCCGAGGGCGGAGATCAGGGTCGTGATCTGCTCGCTGTCGAGCTGCTTGCGGAGGTTGGCCTTCTCGACGTTGAGGATCTTGCCGCGGAGCGGCAGGATCGCCTGGTACTGTCGGTCGCGCCCCTGCTTGGCGGAGCCGCCTGCGGAGTCGCCCTCGACGATGAAGATCTCGGACTTGGAGGGGTCGCGCTCCTGGCAGTCGGCGAGCTTTCCGGGCAGGGCGGAGTTCTCGAGGACGCCGCGGCGCTTGACGAGCTCGCGGGCCTTGCGGGCGGCCTCACGTGCCCTCGCCGCCTGGAGCATGTTGTCGACGACGGCGTTGGTGACGCCCGGGTTCTCGTCGAGGAAGGTCTTGAGCTTGTCGTTGACGACCGAGGTGACGTGGCCGGCGATCTCGCTCGAGACCAGCTTGTCCTTGGTCTGGGAGGAGAACTTCGGGTCGGGCATCTTCACCGAGACGATGGCCGTGAGCCCCTCGCGGACATCCTCGCCGGTCGGCTCGATCTTGTCCTTCTTCTGGTTCTTCGAGTCGTTGGCGAAGCCGGTGAGCGTGCGGGTCAGCGCGGCCCTGAAGCCGGCAAGGTGCGTCCCGCCGTCGCGGTTGCGGATGTTGTTCGTGAAGCAGATGACGTCCTCGCGTGAGGAGTCGGTCCACTGCATCGCGACCTCGACCGTGACGCCGGCCTCCCCGACCTCCTGGATGAAGGAGATCGGCTTGGGATGCAGCGTCGTGCGGGCCTTGTTGAGCGCCGTGACATACTCGGCGAGACCGCCCGAAAAGGCGAAGTCATGCTCGCGGCCATCCCGCTCGTCTCGGATCCGGATCCGGACGCCGGCGTTGAGGTAGGACAGCTCACGGAGGCGCTGGCTGAGCGTGTCGAACGAGAACTCCGTCACCTTGAAGATGGACTTGTCGGGCCAGAAGGTGACGCGGGTGCCGGTGCCCTTGATGCCCTCCTGCGCGACGCGCAGCGGAGCCTCGGTGTTGCCGGTGATGAAGCGCACCTCGTACAGCTTGCCATCGCGCTTGATCTGCAGGTCGAGTCGCTCCGACAGGAAGTTCACGCACGAGACGCCGACGCCGTGCAGGCCGCCCGACACCTTGTAGCTGTTGGAGTCGAACTTTCCGCCGGCATGCAGCTTGGTCATGATGACCTCTGCTGCGGAGCGCCCCTCGGTACGGTGCATGTCGACGGGCACGCCGCGCCCGTTGTCCTCGACCGTGCAGGAGCCGTCGGCATGCAGGACCACGTCGACGTGGTCGCAGAAGCCGGCGAGCGCCTCGTCGACCGCGTTGTCGACGACCTCGTAGACGAGCTGGTGCAGGCCGGTGCCGTCATCGGGGTCACCGATGTACATGCCGGGGCGCTTTCGCACGGCGTCGCGGCCTTCGAGGACCTGAATGCTGTCTGCTGTGTAGCTACTCGGTTCCATGCGTCGGCTCGGGGCTCGGCGGGCCCCGCGCCCGCGCGCGTGCGTGATAGCCGATCCTGCGGCGGATGTCAGCGGTGAAGTGCGATGGGCTCGGCCATCGGGCGAGGCCGTTGAAGGACAGATGCCGCCCCGGTAAGCGAACCACCGTCGCCTCGCCGCCCCCGCCGGGCGCACCCCGTCACGGCACGTCCATGTCCACGTCGAGCCAGCGTCCCCTCGTCAGCGTCATCATGCCCTGCTTCAACGCTGCGGGCACGGTGCGGAGGGCGGTCGCCTCGATGCTCGCGCAGACGTTCGAGGACTGGGAGCTGATCGTCGTCGATGACGGTTCGGCCGACTCGACCCGCGCCCTGCTCGAGGAGCTGGCAAGGCGGGTGGGGCCGCGCATCCGGGTCGACGGGTTCTCGACCAACCGCGGACGCGGCCCTGCCCGGCAGCATGCGCTTGAGCTCACGCGCGGGCGGTGGCTCGCGATGGTCGATGCCGACGACTGGATCTACCCCACCAAGCTGGCCACCCAGCTCACCGTCGCCGACCGTGAGCCGGGCGCCGTGGCGATCAGCATGGCCATGGCGGTCGTCGGGGAGGCCGATGCGCTCGTCGGGATCCACAGCAGGCTCGGGCCGGCAGACCGACCGCAGCACATCGGACCCTGGACGCGCATCGGGCGGCTTCCCATCCCCCACGCGCCCTCGCTGCTCGACGGCGAGCGTGCGAGGCGAACCGGCTTCGACCCTGCCTTTCGCTTCTCCGAGGACGCGGAGTTCCTCACCCGGCTGCTGCTCGACCAGCGCATGGTCCTGCTGCCGGAGGTCGGTTACGCCTACGCGGAGCCGGGTTCGATCACGCTCGACAAGGCCTTGGCCTCCTACTCCGCGACACGACGCATCATGCGGAGGCACGCGCGGCGCTTCCCGGTCCGCTCGACCGCCCAGCAGCTCGCACTCTACGGCAAGGGACTCGTCTGGCAGCTGGCGTCGGCAACCGGCCAGGAGCAGCGGGTCCTGGCATTGCACCACCGGCAGCCGACCCCTGCCGAGCGCGCCGCGTACGAACGCGCGCTCGCCGTCGTGCGTCAGGCAGAGGCCGGGACGCTCGGCTGACCCGCCACGCCCGTCGGCTGCCCGCGGCCGCGCGGCGCTCCACCCATGAGGTGTCCGATCCCGAACCCTGCGAGCGCGCAGCCAAGCGAGACGAGAAAGGGCGTCTCGATGGCGAACACGTAGGCCCCGAGCACCCATGACACGATCCCGGCGACCAGCGAACACCAGGCCGACGCCACGCGGGCCCCGGGCACGAAGAGCGCGGCAAACACGCACACCACGATCCCAGACGAGCCGAAGCCCGACGCCTCCTCGACGAGCGCGTAGACCGACTCCCCTGTCAGCGCGAGCACAAAGGCCACAAGGCCCGCCGCGACCACGAAGATGCGCGCCGCCTTCACCTTGCCCGCTTCGCTCAGCCCGGGGCGCATCGGCAGCACGACGTTGTGCGAGATGAGTGAGCCGGCGACCAGTAGCGCGGTGTCGACCGTCGACAGGATCGCCGACACCAGCGCCCCCGCGAAGAGCACGTACAGCAGGCCCGGCATGTGCATCGAGGCGAGCCTCGGCAGGATCTCCTCGGAGTCGGACAGCCCTGGCATGATCTGCGCGCCCACGAGGCCGATGCTGAGCGGGATCAGCCCGACCATCAGGTAGATGCTCGCCGCCGTCAGCGTCGCGCGCCGTGCCACGGTCGGAGAGCGGGTCGCGATCACGCGCGACACCAGCTCCTGCGCCGTCACCGACCCGAACACCGGGATCGCCCACGTCTCAGCCACCGTCCACCAGGACACGTCGGGACCGCCGAGCGGATTCAGCCGCTCAGGGGGGACGGCCGAGAAGAGCGCCGCAGCCCCGCCGTCGCTCCGCGCCAGGATCAGCGCGGCGAGTACCACGAGGCCGACGATCAGGAAGATGCCTTGGATCAGGTCGGTCACGGCGTCGGCCATCAGTCCGCCAGAGACCGTGTAGACGAGCACGACGACCGTCGCGATCGCGCAGGCGATCTCGGGGGTCAGCGTCGACGAGGCGGCGAGCACGTGCCCGAAGGCCTTGAGCTGCGCCGCCGCCCAAAGCACCGACGTCGGCACGAGCAGCAACACGGCGAATCGCTCGACGCCCGGCGAGTAGTGGCGCGAGAAGAGGTCCGCGAGCGTGGTGATGCGCTGCTTCCAGAGCGGGATCGCCAGCAGCAGCCCCATTGTGAGCAGGCAGAGCCCGTAGCCGAAGGGGTCGGTCGCGGCGCCGAGCATGCCGCGTTCGTACACGCCGCCGGCCGAGCCGATGCAGGTCTCCGCCCCGAACCAGGTGGCGAAGATCGAGAATGTCCCGAGGACCGGTCCAAGCTGGCGACCGGCCAGCAGGTAATCGTCCTCGGTGCGGATCCGGCGCGAGACCCACGCTCCAATCGCGAGCTGGACCACCAGGTAGGCCAGGAT
>JBILLP010000235.1:0-5839 GCA_044376025.1 Bradymonadia bacterium | reverse complement strand
TGCGAGAACGAGATCTCGCTGTTCGAGCGGGCGTCGGCCGTGATGATCTGCACCACCAGGATCGCCAGCGCGATCAGGACAACCCACAAGAAGATGGAACGCTGTGACTGACGCACGTCTGACTCCGAGTCCAACCCTGATCTGGGTGTGGTAGCCGGTCCTCGCGGTCCGAGATAGATCCGCGAGGTGTCCGCTCTCCGTGGGATGCCGGCCGGACCACGGGAGTGCGGAGGCGGGGCTGGCGGCCGAACGAGCCGCCACAGGAGGCGCTAGGTGCCACCCGGCTCGCCCGCAACCGAGCGCGCCGGCTGCGACGTGAGCTGCAGCGAGTCCCGGTCTGCCGCGACCCTGAACCCGGTGCCATCGATGACGAACGGCCCCGGGCCGCCGACCCGCCTCGACAGGGTCGCCAGCAGCGCGCCCGGCACCCGCGCCGCCGACGCGCCGCTGAGCCAGTGCGCGAGCACCTCTCTGCGGACGCGCGACGGCATGGCCGCCAGCGCCACCCGGTCGAGCCCCGACCCCGCGGCGGCGCTGCGACACAGCGCGGCCACCAGCTCCCGCCTCGTCTGCGCCTCGGCCCTGAGCAGGCGAAGCGACCGGCCCAGCCCCGCCCGCGGGGCGAGCTCGAGCCAGGGCCGCACCACCCGCTGGCGGATCGCCACCCGGTCGAAGCGCTCATCACGGTTCATCGCGTCATCGACCGGTTCGAGCCCGTGGGCCTCGACCAGCTCGTCAACCTCGCACCGCCAGAGGTCGAGCATGGGACGCACCACCGCTGCCCCCTCGATCACCGCACGCGCCCTGATGCCGGGCAACCCGCGCACGCCGCACCCGGCGCCCATGCGCATCGCGAGCGTCTCGAGCTGGTCGTCGGCAGAGTGGGCAGTCAGCACCACCTCGCCTGGCCGGAGCAGCGCCGCCAGCGCACGGTACCGGGCCTGCCGCGCCGCCGCCTCGAGCCCCAGCCCGCCGCTGAGCGAGCGCGGGTCGAGGTGCGCCACCGCGACGTCGATGGCGAGCCGCGCCGCCAGCGCTCGCACCGCCGCCTCATCGCGCCACGAGTCTGCACGCAGGTGGTGGTTGACGTGCAGGAGCCGGGTCGGAGCCACCCCGGACGCCAGCGTCGCAAGCACCATCGAGTCGGCGCCGCCCGAGCACGCCACCGCCACGCCCGGCAGGCGCGACACCCGCGCCCGCACCGCGCTCAGCGCCCGTTCAGCGCCCAAGTGCTTCGCGGCCGACCCGGATGTCGAGCTTCTCCTCGACCACCCGCGGAATGAAGACCCCCGGCGTGCCGCGCTCGAGGCTCTGCCAGTTCGCCTTCCACTCGAGGATGCGCGCCGCCGGAATCATCAGCATGCCGCCGGAGCCGTCGGGCGTCGGCACCGTCGTGATCCCCGCGAGCTGCCCCTGACGCGTCATCAGCGGGTAGCCATTGCGGGCGCCTGTCTCGACCCGCGCGTAGTAGGCCAGCTCGGGCTGGAGAGGGGCGCCGGCGCCGACCGCAAAGGCCTGGGGTTCGGCGTTCTCGTCGATCGGCGCCGCCAACACCATCACGGGGTCGGCCGAGGGCTCCGGGGCGATGTCGAGACCCTCGACCTCGTCGGCCCGACCGGGCGCGGCGGCCCGACCGGGCGCGATGGCCTCGGGCAGGCGCAGCGCGGCGAGGTCGTGCAGGATCGACCCGTGCAGCACCGTCGCCACCACCCACGCCCCCTCGACCCAGACCCGCACCTCGGTCGCCCGCGACACCAGCGAGTAGGGCACCACCAGCAGCGTCGCCCCCTCGACCCTGACGCGGGTCGCCACGCCCGAGGCCTCGAGCGTCGCCGGATGCGAACCCCGGGGCAACGGCTCGACCACGCGCACCGGGAGCGCCGCCGCTGCGAGGCGCTGCCCGAGCCGCGCCAGCTCGTCGGCGGTCAGCACCGAGGGCAGGTCGCGCGGCTGGATGCGCCGTGGCGTCGCGCCCGTGCCGGGCTGGCCCGACGGCTGCTGCGCGCGCGCGTCGAGACCGGCTGCCAGGCCGAGAAGCGTTGCCAAGGTTGCCAGGAGTCGTCGTGCGCGTCGCATGGGCGGCATCGTAGCCGGATCGCCGCCGTCGGCAACGACGTTGCGCGTCGCAGGTCCTTGTCGCAGCGGCC
The DNA here is from genome assembly GCA_044376025.1 of Bradymonadia bacterium. Taxonomy (GTDB): domain Bacteria; phylum Myxococcota_A; class Bradymonadia; order REDH01; family REDH01; genus JBILLP01. The sequence goes on along the minus strand of JBILLP010000235.1, from coordinate 3,692 downwards.
CGCGCAGGGTAGCCAGCCTGGCGTGTTCAAAGGGACCTCTCCATGGATGCTCCCCCGGGCGGCGGTCGTCATCACGCTCGGGCTGTCGGGTGCCGCCTGCGCTGCCTCGCGCAGCGCCGAAGCGCCGATCGAGGCCTATCGTCGAGCCCTGGTCCGCGGAGACGTCGATGGCGCCCGCGAGACCCTCGCAGAGCCGCCCCCTGTGGAGGCCTTTGAGCGCGACTTCGAGCGCCGGCACGCCGACCGCGTCGCCATGGCCGACTGGCTGCTCGAGCTCGAACGCCAGCAGCCCGACCTGCGCGCCACCTCTGCCGCGCGGACCGGGCCTCCGCTGCGCTGGGTGCTCGTCGATGGCTCCTGGAAGGTCGCCGGCGGGCTCGCGCTCCTCGAGCGCCGCACCTCGCCCGCAGCCTGCCTGGACCTGCTCATCGAGGCGCTCGCCACCCGCGACGCCGACCGGCTGCTCGACCTTTCACCCGCCGACGTCAGGGCGCGACTCACCGTCGAGGACATCTCGAGGTGGCTCGCTTCTAGCGCCGCAGAGGTCGATCAACTCGCCTCCGAGCTGCGGCAGGTCACCGATGCACGCTGGATCGAGGCCGGGGATTTCGCGCTGCTCCGGTATGGAGCCCACACGCTCCGGCTCGTCAGGGAGTCGGGGCTCTGGTTCGTCGCCGACTTCCGGTGAGCCCGGCGCCACGGCAGCGCTACTCGGGGACCGCGATGCCCTCTGCGCGCACCAGCGGCATGAAGCCCCCCGCCTTGTGCAGCGCTTCGAGGTCGGTGAAGCCGCCCACCGGGCGGTTGCCGACGAAGAGCTGCGGCACCGTGCGCATGCCCGTCCGCTCGACGAGCGCCGCACGCCGCGCGTCGTCGCCGGTGACGTCGACGACCTCGAACGGCAGCTTGAGGCGTGTCAGCAACTGCTTGGCATACGTGCAGTAGGGGCAGTAGTTGGTGACGAAGAGCGTGAGCTGGCCCGAGGGCGTCGAGAGGATCGACATGGGATGTGCACCGGTCGCGGACGGCAGTTGCAGAAAGGGCGGCTTGGCTAGGCATCCGGGCCACGGCGGGCAAGCGTGAGGGTCGAGCTCGAGCGCTCCGGCGAGGCGGTTGTCATCCAGTTCGCCTTCGACGCCGTCATCAAGGACCGCGTCAAGGCGCTCGGCGCCCGCTTCGACTGGAACAGCAAGGTCTGGCGCCTGCTCTGGCCCGAGGTCGCCGGTGCGCTCCCGCAGCTTGAGGCGTGGGGCTTCGAGGTCGCACCGGCGGTGCGCGCTCGCCTCGAGGGCCAGCACATGGCGACCCAGCCCATCGCGCCTGCGGAGGCCCGCGGTGTCTCGGTCGGCGAGCTGAACCGCTCCATCGCCGCTGCGCTCGCGGAGCGCTTCTCGATGCCCATCTGGGTGCGCGGCGAGGCCGTGGGCCTCAGCCGCAGCATGCAGAAGCGCCACCTCTTCTTCGAGCTCGTCGAGCGTGACGCCGGCACCGACGTCGTCGCGACCGTCTCCGCAGTCATGTTCGAGCAGGTGCGCGACGCCTCGATCCGCGCGCTCGACCGGCTTGGGCTCACGCTCGAAGACGGCATGCAGCTCTGCGTGCGCGGCCGCATCGACCTCTGGGTCGCGCGCGGCACCTACCGGTTGACCATCGACAGCATCGACGCAGAGGCCTCGCTCGGCGAGCTCGCCGCCCGCAAGGAGGTCGTGCTGCGCACCCTCCGCGCAGAGGGCATCGCGCGACGGAACCTCGAGCTGCCGCGACCTGCGCTCCCGCTCCGCATCGCGCTGCTCACGAGCGCCGGCAGCGATGCCTACCACGACATCATCACCTCGCTCCGGTCGAGTGGACTCGCCTTCGAGGTCATGCTCTTCGACGTGCGCGTGCAGGGGCTCGAACTGCAGAACACCGTGCTGGCGGCGCTCTCGATGGTCGCGCGGCACGCCTCGCGCTTCGACCTCTGCCTGATCGCGCGCGGCGGCGGCAGCCGGGTCGAGCTCGGCGCGTGGGACAACCTCGAGGTGGCGCGTGCGGTCGCGCGGATGCCGGTCCCGGTGATGGTCGCGATCGGGCACTTCCAGGATCGCAGCGCACTCGATGAGCTCGCCTGGTCGTGCAAGACGCCGACCGAGGCCGGAGATACGATCGTGGCGCAGGTGCGGACGTGGTGGCAGCGTGCGGAGGACCTCGCCGCCGGGATCGCCGAGCAGGCGAGGCTGCAGCTTGACGAGGCAGGGGAGCGGCTGCGCGACGCGGCGGAGCGCGTGGCGTCGGGCACCCGCGCGGCCGTGCGGATCGAGTCGCTCCGGGTTGCGGAGTCGCGCGGGCGGCTGGCCCGGGCGGCGACGGTCGAGCTCCGGCGCCAGCGGACGCGCGTCACCACCCAGCACGCCCGGCTCCGGGCCGGCGGGCGCACGCTGACCGCGGTGCGCGAGCACGAACGGCTCGGCCAGGCGTCGCGGAGGCTCCACACGGCTGCACAGCGGCAGCTCCTCGCCGCATCGGCCCCTTTGGCCGCCGCACCCAGCCGCGCGCAGCGCGCGGTCGCCTCCGCCGCGCGCGAGGAGCGCCACCGGCTCGACCTCGCCGCCGCGCGCGTCGCCGCTGTCGACCCCGCCCGCATCCTCGCGCTTGGCTTCGCGATCGTCCGACACCCCGGGCGCGGCGTCGTGACCGGCATCGCCGGCCTCGCGCCCGGCGAGGCCCTCCGCATCGAGCTGCGCGAAGGCGCGGCCCACGTCACCGTCGACCACCTCGAACCCGACCCCAAGGAGCGTCCATGAGCACCCGCGCCAAGCCCCCCCGCGACGAAGTCGGCTACGATGCCGCCATGGCCGAGCTCGAGGCGATCCTCGCCGCGATCGAGCGCGAGGCCATGCCGATCGACGAGCTGGCCCCCAACGTCGAGCGCGCTACCTGGCTCATCCAGCGCTGCCGCCACCTGCTCACCGCGACCGAGACCCGCGTCGTCGAGGCGCTCAAGGCGCTCGAGGCCCCCGAGCCGGCCGACGACGACCGCGCCTGACCCGGCCCGTGACGCGTCGCGCCACGCCCGCGCCGCACGGTTGTCCTTGACGTCGCGGGCGCCCCCGCGCCACAAACAGGCCGCTCGAACCGCATCCCACGACGGAGACCGACCCCGCATGGCACGACCGACCCTCGCCTCGACCCTCGCCTCCCTCGGTGGCCTCGCCACGCTGCTCGTCGCGTCGAACGCCGCCGCGGCAGGGTTCGAGCACCCCGACAACGGCACCATCTCGGTCGGCCGCGGCGGCGCCTACGCCGCCGGCGTCGCGGAGCCGTCTGCCATCTACTACAACCCCGCCGCGCTCACGCGCCTGCAGGGCTGGCAGTTCACGCTCAACCTCAACCTCGTCGACCTGGCGATCGAGTTTCAGCGCGCCCCCTTCTCGTTTCAAGAAGGCGGCAGACCGCGGGAGCGGGACAAGCGCACGTTCGAGTTCGACAAGGTCGAGAACGCGGCGCGGCTCTTCCCGGCGCCGATGCTCTTCGTCTCGAACAACTTCGGCCTCGAGGACTGGAGCTTCGGCTTTGGCCTCTACGGCCCCTCGTCGTCGGGCATCCGCGACTTCCCGGGCGACCCGACGCTCACGAGCCCCGACGGCACCAGGCTCTCGCAGCTCGATCCCGGCGCTCCTGTAGGAATTCGGGGTGCCGGGCAGTCCTACATG